>JBKJZK010000269.1:0-3015 GCA_046715215.1 Nitrospiraceae bacterium | reverse complement strand
TGGCGCCATGCGAAACCGCGACCGCTTCGGCGAACTTCGTCACCTTGGTATGCGACTGCTCAGAATAGGTTCCGATGCCGAGGTTCACATAGAGCGCGTCGGCGCGATAGCCGAGCTTGAGCAGAATATCCCAGAGCGCCAGGCTGTCCTTCCCGCCGGACACCGCCACGAGAATCCGGTCTTCCTTCCCACACATCTTCTCCGACTTGATCGCCCGCGCAACCTGATCGTGGACGAAGCCATTGAAGCAGCCTTTGCAGAAGGCCGCATTGTGGCGCGGGAGACCGATCACAGCTTTGGTTTTACATTTGGTGCAATTCATTCTTGGCTCGTGAGGCGTGAAACGTGAGGCGTGAAACGTGGGGAGCCACCTGAGATCACCGGTCGGATTTCAATCTGATCGCCGTCGTACAGCATCTCGTCTTCGGTGACGAGATCATCGCCTTTGATCACCAGATGCGCTTCGACGACAAGATTCAACTCGCGCAAGAGTTCCTTGACCTTCTTGGGGCCTTTGACTTCGACGGTTCTGGCTGGATGGCTCAGCTGGACATGCATGGGAGGATCATAATCTTCCATGCAGGCAAGGGGCAAGGGGGCAGCGAATGGGTAAGAAGTAAAAGGTAAAAGTAAAAAATAAAAATGTAGATGGAGAGAACCGGTTAAGGCAAAGAGGCCATCTTGTTGTTTGCGTAGGTTAGACCCTCGTCGAGGGTTGAGAACAATCCGTCTAGTTGCGCTTCATAACATTCATTGAGCAGCCATCCCATATCAGGGCCTGGCGGCACGCCTAGCTCCATCAAATCGCGACCCATGACAAGCGGGGTGGGGGCCTGGTTTTCAACGTCCAGTCTACGCGCGCGCTCCAGCAGCCAGGTGCCGGCAGGAAATCCGTCAAAGGGTTTTGGCGGGCGGCCCGCGTGATCGGCCCGCGCGACGCGCACGAGTCGATCGATCCGTTTTACCTGCTTAGCCAGTCGGCGAACCGCGCTGTCTGAGGCGTTCGTGTCATGCAGCGCGAGGGGGCGGAGGTGGCAGAGCACAAGAGGAATCACCTCGTTGATGAGATCGTCTTGGTTCGTCAGCCGTTCGAGGAAGCGTCTCGTCGGGGCCTCTCCTTCCGGTTCGTGGCCGCGCGACGTGATACGTCCAAAGTCAGTTGTGGTCGTCGCAGGTTTGCCGAAATCGTGACAGAGGAGGCCGAGGCCTGCGATCAGATCGTCGTCTTGATTGCCGGTGCGTTCCAAGGCGAACCAGTCCAAGCAGTGGAGCGTGTGAATCCAGACATCGCCTTCCGGGTGCCAAATGGGATCTTGCTCGCAGCCCTGCAGCGCCGCGAGTTCCGGGTAGAAGCGGAGCCAGCCGCAGTCGCTCAAGAACTGTAGACCCAATGATGGCTTGACGCCTTGGAGCAAAAGTTTCTTCCATTCCTCCCATAGCCGTTCGCTCGGTTGCCCGTCCTGCGTCAGTGTCTTGCAGAGAGCAACCGTCTCCGGCGCGGCGGTCAACCCGAATCGTGCGGCCAATTGCATGCCGCGCAGCACGCGCAAAGGGTCTTCGGCGAAACGTTCCGACATGTGGCGCAGCACATGCGCATCGATGTCGGCCCGGCCGTTGAAAGGATCGCAGAGCTCCAACGTGTCCGGGTCCCAGGCCATGGCGTTCATGGTGAAATCGCGCCGCGCCAGCGCCTCGTCGATGTCCATGTCGGGGTCGGACTGTCTCAGCAGTCCTTGGGCGGATTCGTTGTCGGTGAGCATGCGGGAGGGAATGGAAATATCGATGGGCAGGCCCTGCAGCTTGAACACGCCAAAGGCCTTTCCGACGAACTGCACGGAGAAGTGTTCTGTAAGCAGCGCATGGAGCTGGCCAGGCGGCAGCCCGGAAATTTCGAGGTCCAGATCGCGCGGTTGCCGGCCAAGCACGAGGTCGCGTACGCAGCCGCCGACCAGCCACGTCCGACCGCCGGCGCGGCGAATCAGCTGTTCAATTTGGCGCAGAAGCCCCGCGAGCGCTGGGTTCTCGATGCGAAAGCGAACGGGCACCTACGACTCCTGTCTGGTGGGGACGTCGGGCGTGATGGGATGGTAAGCCTGTGGAAGGGGAAGAGGCAAGAGGTGATTCGATGATGCGATCATGCAGGAGAGGAGATCATGCGTAGGTGGTTATGCCTCACCAATCCTTAGGCAGAGAGCCGGTTTCAGAAAGAATCACGACCGTATAGATGACGATCCACGATACGCTTCCCAGCGTTCGTCCGAACCAGCTGGCGGCATGCCACTCCGGCTGGAACGTTGGAATTGATGGCTTTTCGTTCGTAATTTCTCTCCGAGTGCTACACTGCAAACATCGTGACTGATCGGACCGCGCTCAAACTCAAACTTTTTTCACTGCTCATCCTCATTATCTGTGGGTACTACTTCGTTGGCTATGTGTCCGACCCAATGTATCTTGCTCAATTCAGCGAAGTGAATCGAACGGAAGCGATATTTCGGTTCGTCTTTCTCCTTGCCACGTTGTTCGCCATCCTGGCAGCTCCTGGCCTCTATCTGCTTCGAAAATGGGGGGCATGGCTGGCATTTGCAGGAGGGTGCTCTTGAGCCTCCACCTGATGTTTGTCCTTCTGCAGTCGTTCAGCATCTCAACGATCAGCGAATTACCCTTCTCCTTCTTCTCATTGCTATTCTGGCTCATGCTCTACAGTGCCGATCTCCTCGGACCGGCGCTCCTCACATTCCTAACCCGACCCTCGGCGAGAGCCTTGCTTCATTGAGATGTCACCGCCTTGATTTCCTGTGCCTTGAGGAGGATCGTCAGCTTCAATCGCTCTTTGAAGCGCGGATCGTTGTGCAACTGTCTCCAGTCCACTGAGGAAAGAGATTCAGTAGGCCTGCAACCCATCCAACAACTGAATAGCCCCGATGAACGTACTCCACGACCACCGCCCGTTCCGACGACTTGGGCGACCGAAGGGAAAACGAGTATCCATGCTCTTCCTCAGTCACGGTGGGAATT
>JBKJZK010000268.1:0-2258 GCA_046715215.1 Nitrospiraceae bacterium | reverse complement strand
GGACTATGGCATCCGGTGGGAGTTGGAGCTGAAAAAGGACCGCGCTCAGGTCTGGGGACAGGTCCTGTCCTATTTGGAGGAAACAGACTGGCTCGAATACATCGTGGGCGTCCTTCGAGGTGGCAACCTGCCGTCCTGTGTGATCGGGATGGAGGCGGGCGGGAGTGCGCATCATTTGGGCCAGTTTCCTCCTTTACTGAGTGGTCGCAGTCGTCGTCGTAGTCGTACTCGACGTGGTCGACTTGGAGTTTGGAGGCGCACTGGGGCGGGCACTGGATGGCCTACCGGTTTGCTCGCTATTTTGATTACTCGTGTTACCACCGGATGGCTGGGTCTGGGAATCAGAGTTCCCGCAAGTTAGTGGAGTCGCTGGTCCCCCATCCCAGGCAACCGGAGAGTAACACCATGACCAGTGGCGTCATCAGTAGCGAGACGCGATAAGAGCGCATCCTCCCACCAGGGATTCTTTTCTCCATCCTGATCTCCGACGGGCCGCCATGTCGACCTAACTCCTTCAAGGCTCAGACCACTTCAGGTCAATACCTTCCTCTATAGCGTATTTGGCCAGGGCGGCGGGACGCGCCAGATCCACCGTGTGGTGGGCGAGACCTTCGAGTTTATCAATCTGCGCCTTGAGACCATCGCCCCGGCATTCCGCATGATACATCGAATTGACTTCAGTCATAACGTTGTCCCCTTCCCTGTTGCCCATGGGCATCCTATCAGCCCCCGTCTTCCCTTGTATGAGCAATAGTGATCAGCCCTGGATACCTCGATTTCGGTATATTAGCGTCATCGAACGAGCACTGAAGGGTGTAATGCACATGGTACGAGGGATGTCGATAGTTCACCTCACCGGAGGTCGGCAGGGTACGCGGGTATTCAGTTATACCGCACCATACGCTCGGGGACGTAACCAATGATTCGAACGAGACGGGAGAACCGGACGACAATCAGACCACAGCATGTAAAAGAGAGACGGAATGGATCACGAGTGGTGGCTGTTTGACCAAGGAGGAAACATGGGAGATCATCGTCAGAAAAGGATTGAAGAGATCGCGGCTGAGATAACCGGGCCTATTGTGGAGGCGATTATCACAGCCGGAGCCAATGGCAGCGATGGACGTCTGTCCGATACTCCGAAAGCCAAAGCAATAGGAGAGGCCGCCAGAGTCATATATGAGGTGGTTTTTACTGGAGTTCTTGCCAGTCTGAAGCCAGGTACATCCAGTGCGCTGCCAAAACCGCCGGGTGATCTTCTTGACCGTGTCACTGGGAAACCAGTCCTGGCCTCTCAACAGTAAGTACGGTGATCCTGGAGCGACCTCAAGAAGTGAAATGGAAATGTATGCAAGAAGAAAGCGTGTGACGAACGGCAAAGTTCACGGCCTCGACGGCGTGTCGGGCTGTTGAATGAGTGCGGTGACGGCCGGATCATAATAGACAGACTTGAGCCGTTCCGCCTGACACCCACCCGCTCTACAAACGAAACTGCGGGCAGAAGTATGCCGCGGGCCGAACAGTTTCACTGGCCCCTCGGAACAGGCAACACTGTTTCGTCGACTACAAAGGTGCGCCGATGACCATTGATTCAACCAAGTCTTTCGACGTCAACTTCGTCACGCTCACACTCCGTGTTCCACAAGCATGGCGGCTCCCGCACCATCCGTTAGTCCGTTCCGTCAAGCAACCGAAGACGTAGTCAGAACGACCGATATCGCTCCCCTGGGTGGTCTGTTAGCCTTACTTGTTTTTTCCCCTACTCCACGTCCGCTATTCCTATGGAGCACCCCACACCAATGGTTCCTACTGGCAAAGAGGCCACTGATTTCGTTCATGCTTCCGAAGCCATTCATGCCCTATTAGCCAGCAGGCCGCTCGCACCGAACGAGCGAGACCTGATCGAATTCATCGGCAGTGAGCTGCTGGTTAAGTCCGGCATACGGCCGCATAGGCAGACCACGCGAGGCGCCACTTAAGAGTAAGAACATTCTGTCTAACCAACCGGGGCCACCTCTGTGGCTCCCACAGAAGGCGCGCTCAATTACTTCGCAGGCGCGGTCGTGGTGGTCGTGGTCGTGGTGGTCGAGCTTGGTGGACCACTCTTTTGATCAGTGGGTTGAATACCGGTTCGAACCCCCGCTTCCCCACTGGATCGGTCAGTATTTGGATCACTTGTTTGACCAGTGGCCTGGCTGGCCTGCCCTCCCACCTTGACTACTCCAGAAACGTTGCGCTCGCCAGTCATATTGGCTGAT
>JBKJZK010000267.1:0-4791 GCA_046715215.1 Nitrospiraceae bacterium | reverse complement strand
ATGCGGGATGAACCGTCATGAATCATGTGGGCTAGAGCCGCTCGCCGTACTTGCGATAGTGCTCTTTTTTGGCTTCGTCGATCCACTTGTCTCGCTTGATACGGTCGGGGGCGGTGTAGAGCTTCTTTGCGACCTTGGCGATATCCTCCGGCTTCCAGCGGGCAATCTGGACATAGGTATGCAACCCCATCTTGTTCAGGGTCCGCGCAAAGACGGGACCGATCCCGTGAATCTTACTCAGGTCGTCTTTCGGTCCTTCTTTCGCCGCTTTCGCCTGTTCCATCTGAAGGCTCAGTTGACTTCCATTCTGACGGGTCTTCTGGTGAGGAGCCACGGCCCCCCTATCGGTCTTGATTCGGAGTGCGGCCTGCACTTCGACCAGGCGTTTTCGGAGGCGGGTGATCTCCTCTTGCTGTTCTCCTGTCATCTTCACCTGACCCGTCAGGTCTTGCTGTTGCGCTTCGAGCGCTTGAATCTGGTACTGCAGGCCGTCTATCCGTTCGTCTCGCTCGCACAGGAGTTGTTCATCGAGCAGGAGCTGGGCTCTGAGTGCGTCCTGTGTCGCAAGCTGTTTTTGTAACTTGGCGATCTGTGCTTCGTGTTGCGTGAGGGTATAGGCATATTTCGCTTCCCACTGTGTCAGTGATGCCTCTCGCTCTTGAAGCCGTCGGGTGAGAGGTTCTAGCTCGCCGATTCGTTGCTCCCGATCTGCCAGTTGGCTGTCGAGTTGGTGCAGTGCGGCTCGATGCTCGGCGTCTCGATCGCAGAGTTGCACTTCCAGCCAATGGACCCGTCCTTGGGCCGGTTCGAGTTCCTCCAGGCGCGCGCGGAGCCGATCGGCTTCTGCGACGGTGGCTTCCAACTCGGCGACGCGACCTTGAAGATTATGTCGTTCTTGCTCGTTCGACTCGCGTGCCTGTTGGGCCGCCTGGCTTGTGAGATGGAATTGGTGGACTTCTTCCGACTGTGCAGCGACGGCTACGTCATACTCGCTCGCGCGCCGGCGAACAGAGGCTTCTTCCGCTTCCAGAACCGTCAGCCGCTGCGTGCGAACGGCCAACTCTTCTTGAAGCGCCTGGAGGCGGTCGTTTCGTGTCGAAAGTTCCTGCCTGGTGGATTGGTCGAGCGCTTCCGATTCGATCATCTTGCTTTCGAGAATCTGCATCGCAGCGGCTTGGACTTTCAGCTCATACTGCACCCTCGCCAGCGTCTGTTCTTTGAGGTGCAGGGTGGTGGTGACGTCCATGAACTGTTGTGAAAGTTGGCTGGCGGACAGGTGCCGCAGCAGCCATCCGACCGCGCCGCCGATGCCTGCCGCGACGAGGAGACATCCGACGATCTGGCCGATGAGTATCGTCATAGGTCACCAACTCCTTTCACGTGTAATTCGATGCGACGGTTGTGCTGGAGACCGGTTCGAGTCTCTGCCACCGACAGCGGTCGTGCGGCGCCATAGCCGACGGCGGTGAACTGGTTGGTCAGGCCGTGGCTGATGAAATAGTGCCGCACGGCCTCTGCGCGGAGGCGGCTGAGTTGAAGATTATAGTCCGACGCGCCGTACTTGTCCGTGTGACCGCCAATCTCAATGGCCGTGTGAGGGGCTCGATGTAATAGAATGATCACCTGGTCCAGCGTGGCGCGACTACGAGGGGGCATCGTCGTGGTATTCGAGTCAAACTCGATGGAGGCGTGCGACAGGATCTCATTCAATTTCTTCTGGAGCAAGGGGGCAGGAGCCGGGAGTGGAGCCGCCAGAATATGATCTTCCAGTTCGAGCCCCGTCCGCGCAAGAGGGGCAATCTCTCGCAACATAGCGGCTTTGGCACGATCGCTGTCGACCCGACCGCTGAGGACAATCGTGCGACCGTCGATGATGATGGAGCCGCGTTCCGTCATGTGCGCTAAGACAGGGAGGACCTTGGAGACATCGTCGGTCCAGGCTGCAGGTTCCACTCTCGGATCCACCGCCAACTCATCGACTACGTGGCCAGGTATTGATCCATAAAGTTCTTGGGCTCGCTGAAGGATTGCGGCCTTACTGGCCTCGCTCGGCAACGACCCTCGAAGGGTCAGCGTGCCTTGTTCCAAGTGGGCATGAAAGGTGGCCGTAGTCAATGATGCCGCTGCAGGGGGCATCGGAAGGTGGCGTGGGATGCAGACGATGGCAAGAATCGCAAGTGCGGCAGCGCCTGCGCCTAGAATCGCTCTGCGCATCATGAATCAACTCTCGGGCGGAAGGTGGCTGATAGGCGCCTGCGACCCTACCATATTGCGTGGGCTCATGCCAGACAGAACTTGTTGCCCCATCCCACGTGATCGCCGCGAGACAGGATTTCATCCCCCTTGTAAGGTGGATATTCATTTGTTATTCTTCGCCTCACCTTCCGACGCACATAACATCTATCGACCGACTTCCAAGGAGTCTCTATGGCCGGCATCAAGCGGGCATTAATCAGCGTTTCAGACAAGACTGGTGTGGTGGAGATGGCGAAAGGGCTCGTGGCGCTGGGGGCCGAGGTTCTCTCGACCGGAGGAACTGCAAAAGCCTTACGAGAGGCCGGTGTACAGGTGACCGATGTGGCGGCTTACACGGGCTCACCCGAAATTCTCGACGGCCGTGTCAAGACACTACACCCCAAGATTCATGGCGGCTTACTGGGACGGCGCTCGGTGCCTGCCCATGTCGAACAGATGGAGCAGCATGGCATTGGCCCCATCGACGTGGTCGTGGTCAACCTCTATCCGTTCGAGGCGACGATCGCGAGACCCAACTGTTCCTTTGAAGACGCCATTGAACATATCGATATCGGCGGGCCGTCGATGCTGCGCTCTGCCGCCAAGAACCACGAAGATGTCCTGGTGGTCGTGGACCCCACCGACTACCAGCGTGTGCTCGATGCGGCGAAGGCAGGGACGGTGTCGCACGAGTTACGGTGCGAGTTGGCGATGAAAGTGTTTCAACACACGGCGCGCTACGACAGTCTGATCGCCGGGTATCTTGAGAAGCAGGTGCAAGGCGGCGAGGTCAAATTCCCCAAAATATTGTCCTTGCAGTTCGAACGGGCAGAGATGCTCCGCTATGGGGAAAACCCGCATCAGCAAGGGGCCTTCTATCGAGAGCTGCATTCGGTCGAGCCATCGGTATCCCGTGGAGAGATCCTGCACGGCAAGGCGATGTCGTATAACAATTTCCTCGATGCCAATTCGGCGCTCGAGCTGGCGAAAGAGTACGACGAGATCGCCGTGGCCATTATCAAGCACAACAATCCCTGCGGCGTGGCGCTGGGTGCGACGCCGGTCGAGGCCTATGTGAAAGCCCGGGAGACCGATCCCAGCTCGGCATTTGGCGGCGTGATTGCATTCAATCGCCCAGTGGATCTTGCCGCAGCGAAGGAAATCACCTCCACGTTTGTGGAAGTGGTCATTGCGCCGGGATTCGCCGACGATGCGCTCGCAGAATTGAAGCGCAAGAAGGATCTTCGCTTGCTCGATGTTGGACCACTGAGTAAGGTGAAGCGGGAGGGCTTCGATCTCAAGAAATTGGTGGGTGGCTTGATCGTGCAGGATCGGGATCTCGGTGTCTTGACCGATCTGAAAGCGCTCAACGTACCGACCCTGCGCAAACCGACGGACGAAGAATATGCAGCCTGCGCGTTTGCCTGGAAGGTCTGCAAACACGTGAAGTCGAACGCGATCGTCTATGCCAAGCCGGGGCAGACGGTGGGGATCGGCGCCGGCCAGATGAGTCGGGTCGATTCGGTGAAGCTTGCCACCATGAAATCCCAGATGCCGATGAAGGGGTGCGTGATGGCGTCGGATGCGTTCTTTCCCTTCCGGGATGGATTAGATGCCGCAGCGCAAGCGGGGATCACAACGGTCATTCAACCTGGCGGCTCGATTCGCGATGCCGAAATTATCAAAGCCGCGGATGAACAGGGGGTGGCGATGATTCTCACGGGCATGCGCCACTTCCGCCACTGAGCAGCTGCTGAAAATGGCTTCTCGCTTCGTTCTCGGTCGCCCAGCCACGCTCAACGTACCTAAACGTACGCCTCGGTGACTGGGCTTCCTGCGGCCTTGCGAGAAACCATTTTGAGCAGCCGCTCTTTCTTCATGCAGAACAAGCACACATGAAAATTCTTGTCGTTGGCAGTGGGGGACGCGAGCACGCCATGGTGTGGAAGCTCGCGCAAAGTCCCCGCACGCCCACGCTCTACTGCGCGCCGGGCAATGCGGGGATCGAATCGCTCGCGACCTGTGTGCCTCTCAAGGCCGACGATATTACCGGGCTGAAGACATTTGTGCAGTCGGAAAAGATTGATCTAACAGTCGTGGGACCGGAGGCCCCCCTTGCATTGGGCATTGTCGACGAATTTCGTTCATCCAAGCTCAAAATATTTGGACCGACGAAGGGGGCCGCACGCATCGAAGCCAGCAAAGTCTTCTCCAAAGAGGTTATGAACCGCGCGAACATTCTCACGGCCAAGGCGCAAGGTTTCGACCGAGTAGCTTCGGCTTTGGCCTATCTCAATCAACATGAGCTTCCCATGGTGGTGAAGGCTGACGGACTTGCGCAGGGGAAGGGTGTGATGGTCGCGACCACGCGCGAGGAGGCGAAACAGGCCGTCCGCGATTCGATGGACCATGCGGTGTTTGGTCAGGCTGGTCAGCGTGTGTTGATCGAACAGTTTTTAGACGGCGAGGAACTGACGATCATGGCGTTCACGGATGGCCGGACGGTGGTGCCGATGCTGCCGGCGCAAGATCATAAACGAGTCGGGGATGGCGATG
>JBKJZK010000266.1:0-2414 GCA_046715215.1 Nitrospiraceae bacterium | reverse complement strand
CGACGGCCAGGGCGAGAATCGCGAGACGTGCGGGAAGGGCGCGACCTGGACAGACCAGACACTACATAGCAGGATGCTCAAAAAGGCTGTCCAGCAAGGCCGCAGCCGATGAAAGCACCGGAGGCGTAACTTTCTCACCCGCCCGCCCCGAACTGCTAGCGCAGTTCTGTCCCGATGGGCTACGTTGAGGATGCTTTCGAGGGGAGAACGCCGCATGGGGAAAGGCACGTCTCGGCGCGCTGGGGTCGGGCGGGTGAGAAGGGCGGCTTTTTCAGCATCCTGTTAGATCTTGCGCTTGAGCAAGTCAGCGAGATGGGCGAAGGGCGTGAAGGTCGAGGGTTGATCTGGTTCCCGGCCAAGCGGCGCCTCACCAGACGCGTCAGCCACCTGATTCCGTTGGTGCTCATTGTCGTGACAGTAGAGACAGAGCAACTCCCAGTTGCTTCCGTCGGGTGGATTGTTGTCGTGGTTGTGGTCCTTGTGATGGACCGTGAGCTGGCTCAGCTTCTTGCCGTCAAATTCGCGTCCGCAATGCGCACAGATCCACGGAAACATTTTGAGCGCTTGCTCACGATAGGTCTGTTGCAGCTGAGCCTGGGTGCGTCGTGCCATGCGAGCCTCGGAGAGGATGGCGATTTGTCATTGGGGATTCTACAACAAGTCTTAGCAGGATGCTCAAAAAGGCTGCCCAGCAAGGCCGCAGTAAGCGAAGATGCGCAGGCGTACGCTTCGGTACGTTGAGCTTCTGAGCGAAGCGAAAACGCGGCTGGCGGACTCTTTCAGCATCTTGCTAAGTGAGCTGTGTGCAAGGCCAAGAGAATACCCGGATGGCTGGTTTGAGCCATCCTGAGTGCTGCGCCTCTGCACACCAGGACTTGATCGCGCCGGCGACCTTGTCACGTTGAGCTGGTTCCAGCGAAACCAGGATCACACTGTTTCCCCCTGCATAGAACGAACCCCCTTCCGTCGATCCTGATTGTCCCGTCCCAACCGTCTCGGGGATTTCGGTGTAGGCCATGACCCCACACGTCCGCAATAATTCATGCACGCGTTCTTTCAGTGAAGTACGAAACACGATCATCAACATGTCCATGGGTGACCTCGGAAAAGGTGAGAGATTAATATAGCAGGTTCCCAATCGATCTTGGAAGGCATGAGTGAGAGCCACTAGGAAGATACGACTGCGGGCCCTCAATCTTTTCCGGTGGCAGGGCGGGGAAAGAAGGCCAAGCAGAGGCAGGCGAGGCCAGGCGGGTTTATTTAGTTTGTTTGGTTTATCATGTTTCCCTTGTTGAGCGACACCAAAGAAACCCGAGACACCAAATAGACCAGATGAACCAAACCCCTGCCACGCGCCGCGAACTGTTGGATTGCAAGACCTGACACATATTCTTTCATAATCTTTAGCTGAGCCTGTCTCCCCGGCTGGTCTTCCAGCATCGCGCATTTTTCCCACAATGTGAGCGATATTGATCAGACGTGGCCTCCCCGATTGACACATGATCTGCACAGCAGATTCCATGTAGCTCGGTGCGTGGCGCATCACCACCGTCGTGGCGTGTGATTCGAGCATACCTGCTGCTTCTGCGGCGAAGACAGGTGTTGCTGAGACTGCGCCCACCACAAGAGGTACTGAGGTACGGCGAAGTCGAGGAGTCGCGTTTTGAATGCTGTGGTTCTGCGAAAGGCAAACCCTGCGGCTTCGCACTCACGTCGATGGTTAGAAGGGAATACCGTATGGCCAGGTATGGCAAAAGTGCACAGCGATCAGTCAAGCGGGCGATGCATAAACTGAAGGAAGGTAGTTTAAAGAGCGGGAAGAGTGGCAAGCGAGTTAAAACCAGAAAGCAAGCCATTGCCATTGGACTTTCGGAAGCCAGGCGCCAAGGGGCAAAAGTGCCTTCCAAATAAATTGCTGAGTATGCTTCGCTGGGGCATGACTGTCGTAGTCATGTCGGTGACTGCGGCCGTGTTTGGATTCCGATGGTATTCGCAGGCACCGCTGAAATCGCCACCGTGTTGTTGTATCCCTTCTTGGGTGTGGTTGTGATCACGCTTTTCGCTGGCATCGAGGTAGGACGTAAACTGTTTGATTCATGGGAGGCCACAGCATGGAGACGCAAGTCTGTAGAAAAAGAGTGTTACATCTGTTGGCGTCCGGTGCCCTCGTCGTTACGCTGGCGATCGCATTCAGCCTCCCGGCTCAAGCACGGGACAAGAGTGGCGTCTTGAAAGCCAGCGGTCTCATCGGCATGACCGTGCAAGGCACTGACGGTAAAAAGCTGGGGGACATTAAAGATTTGGTCATCGACCCTGAGGAAGGTGGTGTCGAGTATGCCGTGCTGGAATTCGGAGGATTTGCCGGAATCGGAGACAAGTACTTTGCCGTACCTTGGGAAGCACTGCAGTTGGAT
>JBKJZK010000265.1:0-3585 GCA_046715215.1 Nitrospiraceae bacterium | reverse complement strand
GGCATAACATGACTGCATCGAACACAGCCAGATTGAGCAGGACGACCAAGGCCACGCTGCTCAGAGTCATCACCGAATCGACGGCGCAACTCAATCGGCCGCGGCAGGGATGAATCATTTCCTCGTCGAGCACCCAATATTCCAACGGCCACATGATCGCGAGATACAGCAGGAACAGGAGGACGGTCCGCACCACTCGCTGCGACGGTTTGCCGGCCTCGCGGTACCAAGACCAGGCCTGATCCACGGTCGTTGCCGCCCTAGTCGAGGCCGGATGATAGACCCGCTGCAAGTTGGTCCAGAAGGTCCTGGGTGACAATCGGCAGCGGCCTGAATCATCCGCGAACAAAAAGTCCTCGCTAATGAAGTCGCTGTTCCTGGCCAAATCGCGCAGGCCCTTCCCCAGCATGACAAGACAAAGGATGACGACGACGATGCGGAGGAGTTCGCTCGGCCAGACGCTGACCCCGGCAGTCCAAGAGAATGGCTCACCTTCGTCATGATTGGCCAGCAGTGCCGCCGTGCCCCCGAAGGCGACGAACGCCGCGAACGCGGCCAAGACGATGATGGCCATGACCGCCAGCGGACGAGGATTCCTCAACACCCACAGCCACAGTCGCTGATTAGTCCAGGCCATGACGGTAGCGATCAGCAGCGCGACGACCAGCGCCGCCGCGACTTTGGTGTTGTCGAATCCAACCCCCTGCTTCAATGGTCCCTGTTCATCCGTATGATCGAGGTCCTGCCTCAGAGGATGGACCGTTCGCACTCCCTCCTTGTCCACCACGCTCAAATCCACCGCGCCGTCGCGTCCCACTTCGAAGATCCTGGGGTGGGATCCCGCGTCATAGATGCGGTCTTCCGGCGTCAACATGACATGGTAGCCAGACGTGCAGGGCGTAGTTGCCGATGGCTGATGGCTATCCGGTCGACAGACGACAAACTGGACCGCTTGCAACGCGGCCAGATACGCCGATGTCTGATAGCTGCTGCGAAAAGGCGGGACGTCGCGCTGGAGCCCTCCGTCCAGTTGCAGACCGAAGGGAGAGGCGGTCACCATATTGCGCGTCGACTTATATTCGCTCTGGTGGAGATGGCGCGCATCGAGATCGACGGTAAAGAAAATCGCGTGGGGAAACGACGGGCGGAGCGCCTTGATAATGAGCAATGCGTCGTAGGGGTCCGTGCCCAGGATGCCGATGGCTCGCGCGCCCTCCCCTTCGTCGTAAATGCGCGCCACCAGGGCCCGCACGTAGTCGAGCTGACTGGTTCCTTCCGGACGGTCTCGTTGGGCGTCCTTGAGCTGGTCCCCGGTTTTCGCCTTTTCGCCCCGACCGGCCTTCACGCTGTCGTCGCCCGGCACTTCCCCGTCGAGACCGCTGAGGTAGCTGTAGCGAAACACGTTGAGCGTGAGCGATTCGTAGTCTGCGGGACGTTGAATCTGCAGATCGATGGCGCGCGACACCGTCGGACACCAGGATTTGATGGTCGTCGGGACGAGAATCTGTTTCAAGTCAGCTTCTGAGAAGGTCGCCACTTTCGCACAAGCCGCGGCGCGGAACTCGATGGGCAAGGCCCGCCCATAAAACGAATCCCACTCGCCGATGAGGATGACGGCGTCCCAGCCAAGCCGTACCTGCCGACGCTCCAATTCCTCAACCAGCGCGCCGAACAACTGATCGTCCGAGCCGACATCGTAGACGAGTCGAACGTTCGCATTGGCCAACCGGCGGTAAAACTCCTGCTCGCAGGCCTCATAGGTCTTGCAGGCTTCGCCCTTGCCGCCTTCATTCTTGAGCCCATATGCGAGCAGGCCCTTCATCGCGCTCGTCCAAGGCGAGTACAGCTCGATCGCGCCGTCGGCATTCGGCCAGACGCCGATCCCTTCGTGCGAATCGGCATACAACTCCCCGGCTTCCTGTAACAGCGCGCGAAAGGCCGATGAGCCGCGAGGGCCCATGATCTTGAACGTGACCGCCTGCTGAACTGCGGGATTCAATCGAACCAGCTTGCGCTTGTCGTCGGTCAGAAGACATTCGCTCTTCTGTCGGAGTTCCTGGCACACAAGGGCTTGGGAGAGCGATGTCAGGGTCGCCAAGAACCCCCGACTGAGGGCTTCGTCTGGCAGCCAGACCACAAGGACACTGGAGGCGTGCGATCCTACTTCTCCACAGACGCGCGTCTTCCTGAGGCGATACCATTCATAGGGCAGCGCTTGAACGGCCCCTTGCGGTTCCCATTCAACGAAGGAGAGATGGCCTTCGTCCTCCGGGACATAGCAAGCGACACCGAGTGCGGTGCCGATGGCGTAGCGATCACGGATGCGCGATTCGGTGTTTTCGACGTAGGGGCCCCCGCTCGTGGTCACCAGGAGGACGGTGACGCGCTGTCCGCTCTTGGTACGCTCGCCAAGAGCCTGTCTAAGTGGCCCGAGCCGCTGGGCAATGGTTGGTTCCGGTCCGGCTATTGCGCCGGTCGATCCTGCCTTTTGCATACCCCGCTGCACGGCCGCCACCGGATCTTCCCACAGCCGCGCGCGGACTAACTGTTCGCCGGTCGTGTGCTTCATCTCCAGCCCGGTGCCGACCGGCCGCGAACTGCGCAGCGGTTCTTTGACCAGCAACACGCCGGCAATGGCCAGCACGAGGGTGAGCGCTCCCGCCACCGCTAGTTTCGAATCGCCACGTCCTTTTGCCATAGAGAAGTCCGTTGTCTGTGATTAGCCGCCGGAAATAACAGCCTTTCCAATTTCGTGAGACTGGTGCGGCCACTGTACAACAGACAGTGAGGGGGACTGCAAGGTGGGAATGTGCTAGCCCGCATTATTCATGACGGTTCGTCGCGAAATCGCCGAAAGCGCGTTCCTCGTGAAGCGTATCTCGTGAAGCGCTCATGAATAATGTGGGCTAGGAGTCTGTGGAAAGACTATTGTGGCACGGTAGATACTCAATGGTCCCCACATCTAGGCAACAGGAGAACACCGCGCAGGATGCTCAAAAAGGCCGTCCAGCAAGGCCGCAGCGAACGAAGAGGCGAGGCGTACGCTTCGGTACGTTGAGCCTCTGAGCGAAGCGAGAACGCCGCTGGCGGACTTTTTCAGCATCCTGTTAGGAGCTACAACTAACAGAGAGATGCCTGCCCCAATTGGGAGGCGGAGCTGCGTAGGCGTCCATGCCTGGCTGGTCGCTGTAGGGATTTTGCAGCAGGGTGAGCAACCGATCGATCTCTGAGTAGTCCTTCTGCTGAGCCTTTTCGATGGCTGTCTGCGCCAGATAGTTGCGGAGCACGTACTTGGGATTGACGCGGTTCATGCACACCAGGCGGTCGTGGTCTCGACTCCCCTCTTCGCGCAACCGGTCCTCGTACCGACGAGCCCACTTGTCGAATAATTCACGATCCAGGAAGAAGTCGCGGAACAGTCCATTCAGCGATGTGGACCCGGTCTGAAACGAACTCAATGTACGAAAGAAGCTTGTGTAATCGACATGGTGGAGGTGCATGAGCGCCAAGAGGTCTTGGATCAACGCCGCATCGTCCTCCTTCGTCTCGATGAGTCCACACTTGGCCCGCATCAAGTCCATGTAC
>JBKJZK010000264.1:0-6597 GCA_046715215.1 Nitrospiraceae bacterium | reverse complement strand
CCAACACCGGCCCCAACTCCCGGATCATGCTCAACGCCACCGCGGCGCCCAACAACCCCTCGGAACCAAACTTCCGCAAGCTGTAATAACCTTGAAGCGCCAGCACCATCCCCGTAAACCCCGCGGTCAGCACGACGACAAATGTGGAGCGATACCCGATAAAGTGGAGCTGTTTCATGATTTGATGGAATCGAAACGGAGGGCGTACCAGCCAGGCAAAAGCCGACAGCATGAACAACAGCATGCGGCCCATCTCCTGTACACGAATGACGGCCCACGCACCCAGCTGTTCAATCACGTTCGTCATCAGTTACCTGGACGGTCGAAGAGATTCACTATCCGTCTCAGCATAACGCTGAAACCATTCTGTCAATCGATCCGCTGCCACCCGACTCTGCTTTCGCAGCCGATTCAGCCCCTCGACGCTAGCAGGGCGACCGATGAGCGCCTGCATACCTTTCAGCCAGCCAGTGGGCCTGAGAAAGAGATTGAAGTCAAGAGGGAGATCTTCATCCACCAGATCGGAGACAGTCCGCACGATCGCTATCGGTAGGCCCCGCTCCTGAGCCACCGTCGCCACCGCCGCACTTTCCATATCGAGCCCGGTCGCGTCGGTCAGACGACGCAGCCGGCGCTTTTCCTCGGCCTGCCACACCACGGTCCCCGATGACACGACTGTTCCAACCCGTGCGACCAACCCCGCATCCTGCGCCACGATGAGAAGGCCTGCGCGGACAACCCCGTCGCAGAGCACACGGTCATTCCTCATCGTCCAGGTTCCGTCAGCCTGTACAGAAGACACCGCTGTGCCGACGATGAGGTCTCCCACCTGAGCCGGTACGAGCGCGCAGGCAAAACCCGTAGACATGACCAGCGACATGGCCTGGGCATTCAACACCCTTCCCGCAACCGTGCCGGCTGCAGCGGGACCGACACCGGTTTTGATGAGCCAATACGTGCGATCCCCTTGCTGCCCAATATGGCAACGGACTCCGGCGATTGTCGCAACACGATCCGTCGCAAACGCGCGCCGAACGGCCTGGAGTTCCCAGCGAGTCGCAGCAAAGATGGCGATGGGATTCACCGCAGTTCCTGAGAGAGGTTGCCCCGAGCCAACGGATGACGTCGGCGGGCGGTTCAACGATCGGCTCGATGACGCCCGGACGCCAGTACGTGCTGCCGTACTTCGTCGGCCCGCATCTTCCCGCGCGTCCGTAGATTCCGGTACATCGCCAAGGCCCACAACGGAAAGTATTGGCAGTACCAATGGTAGCGAAGATAAAACACCCGAGGAAATCCAGTGCCTGTATGGCGAACCTCTTCCCACGAACCATCCTTCATTTGGTGACGGAGCAGATATTGGACGCCGCGAGCGACGCTGAAGGCATCAGTCATCCCGGCCGACATGAGTCCCATGATGGCCCAGGCGGTTTGAGATGGCGCACTGTCCCCCATCCCGCTCCCCACAGGGTCGCCATAAGACAGGCAAGACTCGCCCCACCCGCCATCGGGATTCTGCTTTGACTCAAGCCAGGCGACCGCACGGCGAACATAGGGCTTCGAGAGATCCTCTCCGATCGCACGGAGACCAGCTAGGACGGACCAGGTGCCATAGATATAATTGACGCCCCACCGACCGTACCAACTGCCGTCGGTCTCCTGCTCTCGCTTGAGGAACCGGAGAGCCGGCGCCACGGCGGGATGCGTCTGATCGTAGCCCAATGCCCCAAGCATCTCGAGGCAGCGTCCGGTCAAGTCGGACGTGCTCGGATCAAGCAAGGCATGGTGGTCGGCAAATGGGATATAGTTGAAGACGATACGATTGTTGTCCTTGTCGTACGCGCCCCACCCGCCATCGGACCCTTGCATGGCGAGTACCCAATTCGCCCCCCGTCGGATGGAATCTTGTAACTCGGCGGTCTGAGCCATCCGGACTTTCGACAGCGCCATCAACACCACCGCCGAGTCATCCACATCGGGATAGAACTCGTTCTCAAACTGGAAGTACCAGCCTCCCGGTTCCGCATCGGGAGACGAAAACTTCCAGTCTCCAACCGTTTTCGTTTGGCGAGAGAGCAAGTACGCACCCGCTTTCTGGAGAGATGGGTGGTCCTGCGGCATTCCGGTTTCGATAAAGGCGTTCATGAGCAATGCCGTATCCCAGATTGTAGAGTGGCAGGGCTGAAGATGCAGCGCCTCGACGCGCTGATCGCCGATCGATACCGTGTCGTAGACTTCCAGCGATTCGATTTCGTGGAGCGCCTTCCGCACCAATGGATCGTCGGCCTGATAGCCGAGGCAGCGAAGGGCCACGATCGAATTCGCCATGGCCGGATATATCCCCCCCAGTCCACCGCTGCCCTTGAGGTGTTCCAACATCCAGGTGGCAGCCCCATGCAAGGCCTTTTCACGCAACCAATTCAATGGCATCCGGTCGTACAGTTTCAGCACCCTGTCCAACTGGACAAAGAAATTATGCGGCGTGAACCACCGTTGATCCTTATTGAAGGGTGGCACGTTGCGATAGCGAATCTGAGATCGAGGCGCGACATAGAGCTCGTCGATACCTTGTTCCTGAGGAATACGGCAGACAGGCTGATTCGCGAAGACCACGAGCAAGGGAATCAAGACGGCACGAGACCAATAGGAAATGGCATAGATGCTGAAGTAGAACCGCTTCGGAAGGAGCATGATTTCTGGCGGCATGCTCGGGATGCCCTTCCAATCATACTGCTCGAACAGTGCTAGAGTGATTTTTGTGAAGACGTTTGCGCACACGACACCACCCATAGCCAGAATACAGTCACGAGCCCGAAGCATGGAAGGCTCGTCTGCCGAATTGCCGCTCAACTTCAAGGCGAAATAGGCCTTCACGGAGGCGCTGATCTCCGAAGGCCCCCCGTAGAAAATCGGCCAGCCGCCATCGGGCAATTGCATGGCACGGAGATAGTGGACTGCCTGGCGCTCTCGCTCGGGATCGACCCGATCGAGAAACCGCCGCAGCAAGAGGTATTCAGCGGTCAGCGTAGTATCGGCTTCGAGCTCCGCAACCCAGTACCCCTCTGATGCATGTTGTCTGGACAAAAACCAGGCTTGACTGCGCCGGACCGCGTCGTCGAGCATATCCACTTGACTGATCGAATGGCTGGTGGGGCGACGTGTCGCAGCGTCAACGGGTGCCGAGAGCACGGATTTGTCCGACACCAGACGCAGGGGCGGAACGTTGGACAGCTCGGTCGCCAGCCCCAGCCTCTCCGGAACGGAGACGAAGAGGCTATCGGATAGACGATCCAGAAGCGTTCGAATCAGCTTCATTGTAGTATTGGTCTGTTGAAAACTGCAGATGGACGGGACAACGAGGGTGACTCGCTTCGCCCCCATGAAGCTCGAACTACGCGCGGCACGCTCATAGATCTGCCCAGTGAGGGGTATATAGCAGACACCTTACTCTAACGTCAAGAAACAGAGAAGCGGAAGTCCTCTGAAGTACGAACGTTTTAGCCGATCTGGTGCGCTTAGTCGGGACTGCTCATGAATGCCGTCGCGAGGCGTTCGAAACCGAAGCTCGCCGGGGCTTCTCGCAAGTAAGGCCGACGCAGACGTATAGGCGGTCCGTCGAGGAAGCCGAACGAGAAAAGCCCCTCCGGGCGAGAGGATCGAACGAGGCAATCATGAATAGTCCGGGCTAGGCCGGCTGCAAGCTGCCCAGTCTCACCGAGACGATTTTTGAGATGCCTGGCTCTTCCATGGTAACCCCAAACAACGAGTCGGCAATGGCCATCGTCTGCTTGCTATGGGTGATGACCATGAACTGCGCACCTTCGGAGAGTTCATGCAATACGCCGGTAAAGCGCCCGATGTTCTCTTCATCCAGCGGCGCGTCGATTTCGTCGAGAATGCAAAACGGCGTCGGTCTGATCAAGAAGCTCGCGAAGAGCAGGGCCATCGCCGTCAAAGTCTTCTCACCACCCGAGAGCATGGTCATATTCTTCAAGCGTTTGCCCGGCGGTTGTACCACAATGTCGACTCCCGGCTCCTGCGGTCCCCGCCCTTCTGCCGTCTCATCCGCCGGCACCTCGACCAGCTGGAGTTCGGCCCGGCCACCGGGGAAGAACTTTACGAACACCTCACTGAATTTCTGCTGGAGCTCGGCAAAGGTACCGGCAAACATGTCTTTCGTGGTGCGGTTGATGCGCTGAATGATTTCTTTGAGCGAGCCGATGGACGTGGAGAGATCTTGTTCCTGCGTCGTCAGGAATCGATGCCGTTCATCCAACTCTTGATGCTCGTGAATGGCCGCCAAATTGATCGGTCCCAGGCGATCGAGCTTCTCGCGAATCTTCTGCAGTTGCTCCCGTAGCGCGGCTTCATTGAATGCCGGTCGGCCTTCCGGGATCGGCTCTTCCCCGATGGACAGCTGTGCGGGGGTCATCTCCACGACCGGTGATTCGAGCAGCGCCGCGAGATCGACCTGGTAGGTTCCCAAGAGCGTGGATTCGACGGTCCCCAATTGCATCCGAATTTCCGCCTTCTTGACCTCCACCGCCATGCGGGATTCGCGAAGAGACGACACTCCGCGACGAATATCCTCCAACCCGGCATCGAGCTGGTGCGCCGCCGCCATGTCCTGCGCCTGTTCTTCTTGAAGTTCGACCAGCCGAGCCTTTACCTGGACTGCAGATTCACCGAATTCTCGACAACGCGCTTCTTGGCCCTCACGTTCAACCCGGCTCTGTTCGATCGAGGCCGTGAGCCCCTCGACATGGCGCGGCAACGTCTCAATGCGAGCGATCGCGTCTTGCTGCTGTTGCTGCACACGGAGAAGATCGTGATGGCGATGCTCACGGGTCGTCCGAATTCCCTGCGCCACCAATTGTGCCTCTGTGAATCGCTGCTGGAGCCCCTGCATGTCGTGATCAACCTGCCCCATCCGTTCGCGTACACGACTGAGCCCGGCTTCCTGACCGGCTTTCTCCACCATCCACTGTGCGAGCTGTGCTTCGCCGCTGTGCACCTCTTGCTCAAGCCGCTGCGCTTCCGCCGAGCCTCGTTGCGCATCATTCATCAATGTATCGATCCGCTGGTTGAGCTCTCCCAGCACATGCTGGAGCCCGGCTTCGTCTTTCTGTAGTGAGAGCCCCCGCATTTCTGCGTCCCGCAGCGACTCCACGAGTTGTCGACTCTGTTCACGCAACTCCTGTCCCTGCACCAACAATCGTTCCCGTCGCTGCTTCCCTTCTGCAACGCATCCCGTCAGCGAGACGCTCTGGGCTTCCAAGTGAAGCACCTCTCGGCGACGTTGCAACAGCCCTCCCGTTGCGCCGGCCTGTCCACCAGTGATCACCCCGGCCGCATCGAAAACTTCTCCTGCTCGCGTCACGAAGATGGGCCCATCGGGAGCAGAGCAGGGCTGTTGTTCCCACAATACCGTCGCGTCCTTGAGGGTGTCGACAAGCACAATCCGATCGAAGAGATAGTCACGAGCTGCTTCGCGCTGCCCCTCCACCTGGATCAGATCGACCGCACGTCCGACCACACCGGGCTGACCCTCCATCGCAGGCCACCACGGGTGAGATGCCGCATCCCGAGTCGTCCATCGAGGTTGTTGAGGGATGAATGTGCCCCGCCCGAGATCTTTCCCTTTGAGAAACTCAATTGCCTCACAAGCGGCGGCGGGATTGTCGACGAACCATCCCCTGACCCGTTCGCCCAAAATCGCTTCCACTGCGCGGTCCCATCCAGGAGGCACGACCAACCACTCGGCAATGGCATCGCGAACCCCGGTACAGGCTTTGAGCGCCGTCGACTCTTCGTCGCCACGCCGCCCATAACCCATATCTTCTTGCAGCACGCCTTGCAGTGCTCTTAGGTGAGAGTCCACCGCGGCCAACTCTTCCGACTGACGCAATACCAACTGGTCGACTTCGGCCAACTCGGCCGACACGCGCTCGCTCTCTTCCTCGACACCCTGCTGCTGCCGGCGCAGGTCGGCCACCAATCGTTCCGCGTCGTGGGAGGCCTGTTGGAGCGCCTGGCGTTTGTCCGTTGCCGTCACATGCTGCAGTCGAAAGTCTTCCCGCTCACGAGCCAGCCGGCCTTCACGATCCGCAGCCTCTTGAATGCGAGCAGCCAATTGCACCAGGGTCTGCTCAGTATTCGCAACCAATACCGCCAGGTTGAGGACGTCCAGGCGCCCTCGTTCTTCTTCCGCCAAGGCCGCGGTTCGTTGCTGGACCAGCTCTTTCATCTCCCGATCGAGCGTCGCAAACACTTGCTCCCGCTCCGCACATTCACGCTCGAGCGTGGCCAGCGTATCCTCAAGGGCCGCAGCCTCTGCCGCGCCCTGCTGTTGCTCCTGGGTGAGGCGTTCGAGTTCCTGCCCTCCCTGACTCTGCTGCTGTTCATAAAGTTCTCCGCGATTGCGCTCGACCTCTGCCGCCGTCAGTGCCCGTGCCTGTTGCTGTTCAACCTTCGACAGTTCCTCGCGCCGCTGCCCGATCGCCTCGTTCGTTATGGCCATTGCGAGCTTGATCCGCTCAAGTTCTGTATTCAACCGCGCCAGCTCGGTGGACTGTTCGGACTCGTGGTCCCCCAACG
>JBKJZK010000263.1:0-1803 GCA_046715215.1 Nitrospiraceae bacterium | reverse complement strand
GTGTGGAGCAGCGGAGGAAGATCAAAAATGATGATCCTCGCCGGGTAGCGATGCTTCAGCTCGTCGACTAACGCCAGCATGGTGGGCGACGTGAGGATTTCGGCCGAATTGGAAACCGCCCGTCCTCCCGGCAGCAAGACAAACCGACCGATCCCCGGATGCACCAAGAGATCTTCGAGCGGCTGGTGGTCCAGCAGGTAGTCCGCGAGACCGGGGCAATCATCGGGCCAACACACATTGTCGAGGAAAGAGAGGCACCCATCGGTTCCGTCTCTCCATACTTCGATAGGTCAAACCTACCTGGCTGGCAATGGCGGCCGCATCAATCGAGAATTACATACGCTCTTGAAGGATCGCCTTACAACCCTACGAAAGAGGGGTAGGAGATGAACACTTCTGCTGCAATCGCCGATCCGCTTCGCGTGCGCGTGAAGCGCGAGTGAGTTTTGGGTTCTGGGTTTTGAGTTCTGAGTACTGAGTTTTGAGTTAGGAGGTTCTGAGTTGTCCGGAACTAACTCACCACTCAGCACTCAGAACTCACAACTGCTTTCCACCACTCAGCACTCACCACTATTTTTAGGCAGATACGCTTCACGAGGAACACGCTTTCGCGACGAACCGTCATGAGTAATGCGGGCTAGTTCGGAATTGCAAGATTGTTTGACAGTTCTACGTATGTACTCTAGTTTTCGTAGAGCAATAAAGTTCGTGGCGATGTTTTCATCACGCAGTGCAGACTCGCAACGACACCGGAAATATATTGGCTCCTCGTTTCTCCGATTAATGCGGGGGATTGATGTTGAACGTAAAAAACCAGATGCAGTTTGGTCCAGAAACCGACTCTGCTGACATCCACGATCGAGTGACCGAGGCCTATTATGGCCTGATGGGGCAGCAGTTTATGCGGGAAACGCAAGACCGTATTCATTGGATCTGCCGTCAGATTCAAGGAAAGAGCGTGCTGGACGTGGGGTGCAGCCAAGGCATTGTGCCTATTCTTCTCGCGCGTGAAGGTCTGAAAGTCATCGGCATCGATAGCAGCCCAAAGTCAATCGATGAGGCAAACCATTATCTCGCAAACGAGCCGGAGCAGGTGCAAAGGCACGTTTCATTTCTCAACAGTGATTTTCTTTCATGGGATTATGATGATTTAAAGATAGATACGGTAGTGATGAGCGAAGTGCTTGAACACCTGACTAGACCAGAATGGTTCTTAGCGGCGGCCGCGCGCATTCTTCCAAAAAAAGGCAGACTCATTGTAACAGTGCCTTTCGGTGTCAATGATTTTATTGATCATAAACACACATTCTATCTTCTGAAACCCCTCAGGCTCATTGCAAAGCACTTTGATCTCGCCGGCATAGAAATTCTTGGTAAATGGCTTGGAATAGTAGCTGATCGTCGAGTGGGATCAGATCGTGGGACAGAAACCTTCCATCCGCCTACTGCTCTGATGGAAAAGCTTGAAGACGCTTTTTATCAGACCGAGCGCGTTCTGCGTGATGAATTGTCACTCACCCGAAAGATCCAGGACAAGACGAACCAAAAGTACCGGGGTGTCAACGAACAGGTCAGCGCGCTGAAGCAGCGTGTGACGCAGGAAGAGTCGGCTGGCCAGGTCACCGAGCAGGCACTGCGAGAGGCCACCACGCAGCTGGAACAGACCCAGGGTTTCCTCCAGGAGGAACGCACACGCCTGGAAGCCGAACTGGCGTCGGGTCGCAGCCGGCTGGAGGAGGCCAACCAGAACTACCAGGGTGCCACTGAACAGGTCACCGCGCTGAAGCAGCGGGTGACACGGGA
>JBKJZK010000262.1:0-6783 GCA_046715215.1 Nitrospiraceae bacterium | reverse complement strand
GTCATATTCTGCACCACCCCGGTCACCATCATTTGCAACCCGCCGCCTGCGCTGCTGGTAGAAATATAGATGTCCACGCCCGTCTTCGGATCACCCTGAGCCGCACGATTGGGCGTAAGAATCTTGTCACCGTCGAGGATTTTCCGGGCGGAGAGTTCTTCAATTTCCGCAATCGCATTCAGCACCCCGCGCGTCACATCTTCGAACGGCGCTTCCACCGTCGTCGGCGCTTCACCGCGATAGGTTTGCCGGTATTCGTCGCCGACCATCTCGATCAAAATGGCTTTGGTCGTGGTGCTGCCACAGTCGGTGGCGACGATGACATTGAGGGGATGGGCGGTCTTTACCGGCGATTGAGACGCCATCAGCGACCCGCCTGACTGTGGCAGAGTTTCTCGTGAAACGTGAAACGTGAAACGTCACAACTCCGAAGCGCGATTCGCTCCAGGAAAGACGCTTCACGTTTCACGTTTAACGTTTCACTGCGGTACGTCATCGAGCGGAGGCTCCTTGAGGAGCCTGGGGAGCAGACTTCGTGTCAATGATGGTGATGAGACGGGAGATCGTATCGCGTCGTTCAAGCAACCGAGCCACTTGCTCGACTTCCTTCGCGTGAAACGCCCATTCAACGATCGGAGTCAGGAAATACAGCGCCTGACTGCCGAGAAAGTTCATGGGCCCGAGAGATTCCAGAAATACCGTGGCAGGAGCAGTCATGCCCCGTTTCACCACCGCATCGGCCACCCGTTCAAGCAGCGCGAGGTCTTCGGTCGTGAACACCTCGGCCTCGGATTTGGTCGAAAAGGCATGGGAGAGTTCCGCTTGGATCTTATCCCATTTTTTTGCCAAATTTGCCTTGGAGAAAGAAGTCATAACTGTCTGGAAAAGCAGTCAAAACCTACTGTCGAGCGGCATTATATGGAGGGGGTGGGGAGGAGTCAATGAACGGTGGGATGGGAAGGATACCCACGTTGGTCCTGTGCTCCCGGAACGCGCGCCCTCAGAAGGGCCTCGTTCGACGACCGCACGTACCAACATGGGTGCCCTTCCAAGTGAGGAAAAGTAAGCGAGCTTGGAAGGATCAATTGGATGGATGACGGTCGCTCGATGTGCGCAGTGAAGGATAGCCTGGCTACTCCCTAAAGATAAGGTTGTAAATAGACCGGTCGGAAGAAGGCTTGGACAAATAGAATGTCCCGGTTCTCTCCCTCGCGAGGCACGTTTACCTCTGCTTGGGCTTCGCGCGTTTCTCTTTGAGGATTTCCCGCTCCGCCTGAAGCCAGTCATCAAGGGCGCCTTGGCGGATGCGTAGTTCGTAGATCTCGTGGGCTAGTGTCGAGATCCGCACGTGGAGATCGTCCGACGCGGAAGCTGCAGGAGAATCGGGTTGCGTGGGGCGGGCCGGTTTCTTCGGTTTCAGGGGTTCCATCCAATGTCCCCCATTTTGAATCAGGTATGTGACGCAAGGCTAAGCCGTCGGCAGGGAGGAGTCAAGGTGAAGAGGTGGTCGTCGCGTTCGTACCAGCCAGGACTTGGTGATGCGCATCGTCACGAGACTTGCGACCGAAGTCCGCCGGAGCTTCTCGCAGGTAAAGCCGACGGAGGCCTACTTGCAGTCCGTCGAGGAGGCCGAACGAGAAAAGCCCCGCGGGCAAGAGGATCAGACGACAGTAGCAGGTATTCATGGATAGTTCGGCTAGTACCCCCGCCCGGTGCTGCCCCCGCGCCCCATTCTATCCAGCGGGAGCGCGTTGTATCGTGCCTGTAGGTCTTGATGCTCGTTGAGATAGCCCTTGACCGCCGCCTCATCGGCGAAGACCTCCGGGCTGCGCCTTCGATACTCCTCGACCGTCAGATCATACTTTGCCAAGAGCTTGCCGAGTTTCGCGTGGATGTCCGCGCCCATTTCCTTCATCTGCTCAGGCGACGGCCGCTGCCCTTCCCCGTACCTCTCTCCACCCTGAAAGTAGTTCGTCATCATCTCGCCGATCTCAATGCGGGCCTTCACGAACATCTCCACCTCAGCCGGTTCTGCCGCAAGGCCGGCATCCAAGAACAGCAAGATCCCTATAGAGATTCCGATGATGTTACGCGCCAGATTCATGGCCATGGTCCCCTCTTAGAAGTATGGATAAGCAATTCGTTCTGCGGAACAGCATCCATCATATCATCCCGGCCAGCCAAAAATAGGGGATGGGAAGGAGCGGCCAAGTGCCCTTCTTGCTCGCAGAGCGCGCAATAAAAACGTGCTCGCTCGATGCGCACAGTACGGCAGTCTTGGCCACTCCCCTGAACCTCAACCTTAGCCTTGACCTTCCAATGGGACACACGCAGTGGGAGCTCCTAGCCCCCTCCACGGTCGGTCGACGGATGCAGATCACAACGTAAGACCAGGAGGTTCTCGAATATTAGGTTTTCTTGGGATCGTTTCTGCTAGGATGCTGAGTGGTCGAATTGACCTGGACATCGATAGAAAGGAACCTTGTCTTGAATACAACAAAACTCATTGCCGCAATTATCGTGATTTCTCTGATCGGGGTCCCGACCGTATCCTTTGCGAGGGCGAGAGGCGGAGGATATGGTGGCGGATATTCCAGCGGTTCAAGGGGCTTTGGTGGCCCTGGGAGCATGGGCAGCCGTGGATCACGCACCTATGACCAGAACGGTGCGAAGCCGATTGAACAATCGGCCACACCAAGGCCGTCTACGACTGCACCACAATCAGCCCCCGGCAGCGCAGCTCCAAATGCTCAGCCCGCGCCTGCCATGCAGCCCTCGTTTATGCAACGCAATCCCCTATTGGCTGGTCTCGCAGCCGGCATCGCCGGATCATATATCGGCAATATGATGTTCGGAGCTACGAACAGCAGCGCGCGTACTACCGATGCCGGTGAGCATGTCGGGGAAACCGACACGACCGCCGGGGGTTTCAGCTCCACCGGGATACTCCTCATCCTCATGCTCCTGGGAGCCGGGGCGTTCTATTACTTTCTGAGAGTACGGCGATCACCCACGCCTGATTTTGCAGGGATCACGCGGAGCAGTACATTCAGCGGCACCCTACAGGCAGAGCCTTCCGCCACAACCCTACGCACAGCGGCGGTTGACACCGAGGTCACCTCGGCTGATAAGACGGCCTTTCAGCAACTGCTAATCGACATTCAAACGGCCTGGAGCAAACAAGACCAGGCCGGGTTGCGGCGGTTCGTCACGCCGGAAATGCTGGCGTATTTCAGCACAGCCTTGGCCGAACAAACCAGTCTAGACATCGCGAATCATGTAGAGGATGTGGTGCTCCTACGCGCAGATGTCCGGGAAACCTGGACTGAAGACGCGACCCACTACGCCACGATAGGGCTTCGCTGGAGTGCCCGTGACTACACCGTGTCCTTGACGAAGCAGCGAGGAGAACCAGGCTATCTTGTTGTGGGCAGCGAAGAGACGCCGACCGATTCTGGCGAAGTGTGGACATTCATGCGATACCAGAATGGGAAATGGTTGCTCTCCGCGATTCAGCAATAAGAATTGGAGGAGCGGCCAGGTGCCTTCGTGCTCGCAGAGCCCCCACGGTGAAAGGGTGGACACCCATGCTGATCCCGTGCTCCCGGCGCAGAAGAAGGATGGAGCCTGGTGATCTCCCGTGCTCGAGCACCGCGCGGTCTTACCTACAGGAGGAGGTTGAGGCTTAGGCTGAGCATTGATCAAACCGACTCGGCGTCTTTTCGACCCTCGACCTTAGCCGTGGTCTTCCGATTAGGACGCAGCTATCCTTCTTGCTCGCTTCCCGCGCAAGCACCCTGCCTGCTCCCCGCCTGGAAATCAGCACAAGCAGGACAGTAAAAGCTCCTGCCAGCATCTTGTTCTTGTCACGTAGCAGTCCGATTGCAAGGCGCGAGGTCAAGCAATGCCCCCGATATTTCACCTTTGCCGCTTGGGTCGCTATGGCGGACGTGTGTATGATACAGTGCTGAGGACATGCTGGACTGTTGTCTCCGCTGTTCCACCGTCAACGACGTGCCGACTCAGTTCGTGCTCGATTCGAGGCCACTCGCCGGTAAAAGCGCTTCGACATCTCCGCAACGGCAGGATGGGCGATGGGAAACCGGTTCTTCACTCCATAACGGATTACAGGGAGAGACCATGACCATGAATACCGTGAAACCCATGAAGCCCGTGCAGCCACGAACAGCTACGGCCTGGGTCCGCATTCCTGATGGCACGAAGGTCAAGCACCGGCATGAAGGACATGTCGGATTCATCGATGGCCTCACCGAGATCGTCAGCGGACCCAACCGGAATCCGGACGGAAAGACGCAATATCGTATGAATATCGGGGCACCGGATCGGCAGCTCGTGACCGAGGGTGACTTATCTATTTTGATCGACGATGAAGAGCTCGTCATCATGCTGCGACAGAAGGCACCCTATCGCCGCGCTGTCACACAATCGCTGCACAGCGTGCTGGCACCGGATCGCTTCGTCAAGCCGGCCTAGCAGCTGACCGCGACGTGCGAGGGTTCGCGGTTCGAAATTCAAAGGTTTTCGGAACTTCGAACCCAGAACTTCGAACTTTGGATCGCGCCTGTCTTGCTTAGCCTGCCCCTCGCGCGCAGGAAAGACTGGCGGGCTATTTCAGCATCCTGTTCGAGTCGGAGGCAACCATGACAGAAACATGCTACTCCAAAGGCCAGAAAGTTATCTTGGTCACCAGCCAGATCAAGAATGGTAAATGGTTGTGCAAGTTTTCGATTCCGGGGTTCAGCCATCTTGACGACGGCCTGCACGGCCAGGATTCGTCAAAAGGCTACAAGACGGAATGGGAAGCGCGAACCAACGCGTTTCAGCGCGCCAAGTTGCTGCTGGATGGGCCACAGGACATGACGCAGGGGCACCTTCTGGAAAGGGCCTAACCCACATTCAGGAACGTTTCTACTGCGATTGCGGGCTTTCTCTGGCGAGAGGCAAGCGGCCAAGACCGCCGGTCGGAATCACGGCACTTTCCTCTAGCCCCTAATCTCGCGCCCTCAGCCATTGCCCGGGCGAGGTGCCTTCCGATTTTCCCCGCTTTGCCCTAAGGGAAGGAGCCAGACGGTCCTTCCACTGCGCGCATTGCGGGAGCACATTCTGATAGTGCGGCCTCGGCGCACAAGAAGGATGGTCTGGTTGCTCCCTTCCCACCCTTCTGACGCCGCACGTTGGACGAGCACCGATAGATCATCAGGCTCCATCCCCTCCTCTGCTCCCGGAGCGCAGAACCACGCGTGTGCCGTTCCCGCCCGTTCCATCGTGCGCGTTCTGCGCGCAAGAACGCCACCAAGGTGCACCCACCCCTTTCGTTTGATTGACAGCTCACAATCCGATCCGTGAGAATGCTTCCATGGCTGGGAAAATCATCATCGAACTCCTGGAGTTTCAGGGGCGTTGCGGTGTAACTCCCGAGGAGCGCCGGCGGTCCCAGCCATTGGCGGTGGACCTGGAACTGGATTGCCAGACTGAACCGGCGGCGACTTCGGATGACATCCACCACGCGGTCAACTATGCGCAGGTGACCGACCGAGTTGTCGAGATTGCGGCAACGCAAGATTGCGCGCTGCTGGAAACTTTCGCGGAGCGGCTCCTCGCCATGCTCTTTGCGGAATTTCCCATCGAACGGGCCAAGATTTGGTTGCGGAAGCTTGCGGCTCCGCTGGAGAATGTGACCGGCTCGGTGGGCGTGCAACTCGAACGATCACGCCTGGCTCACCAGATTCAAGGCGCGGGAACAACCCCGGCTCGGTTTCTGACTCAGCAACTCAACCGGTTGCCGAAGGGGAAGGCGCTCGACGACGCGGCTGGATCAGGACGCCATGCGCTCTATCTCGCTTCGCACGGCTTTCAGGTTGATGCGATGGACCGCGATGAACAGGCCATGGCACAGATTGCTGCTACGGCGAAACAACGGAACCTCCCAAATCTCAGTGTCCGTACAGTAGACCTCGAACGAACGACGGATGAACGGCCGGAATTTCCGAAGCAGGAATATGACGTGATCGTCGTGTTCTTCTATCTCCACCGCGCACTCTTTCCCGCGCTCATCGAATCGCTAAAGCCGAACGGGGTTTTGATCTACGAGACCTTCACCATCGACAACTACTTGCGCCATCGCCATCCGCGCCGATGGGAATTCTGCCTCGCGCAGAACGAATTGCTCCGGCTCACATCCACTCTCCGCGTGCTGTCGTACGACGAAGGCGAACACGACGGCAACGATGGACCCGGTTCTATCTTTACCGCGCAACTCGTCGCCCAACAAGCGGGCCCCAGCAGCCTGCAGCACGAGTCGACATGAGTCGCATTGATCTCCATCTCCATACGACCCACTCCGATGGAAGCCTCTCGCCGGCTGAGGTATTACAGCTCGCCCACAAAGCACGGGTCACCGCGCTGGCCATTACAGACCACGACATTGTGTCCGGCATTCCCGAAGCCATAGCAGCCGGGGTTGAGCTGGGAATTGAAATCATTCCCGGCGTGGAAATCAGCTCCCGTCTTGGCAACAGTGAGCTCCATATCCTTGGCTATTGCATACACTGGCAAGACCCGGAGCTGAATCAACGCTTGGCCGCCTTGCGCGAGAGTCGGCATAGCCGCAACCCGCGGATCATCGAACGGCTGCGCTCATTGGGGCTGGACGTGACCTATGAAGAAGTACGGGCTCTGGCCGGCACGGATTCGGTCGGCCGACCGCATATTGCACGGCTCTTGATGGACAAGAAGTATGTCACGTCCGCTAGAGACGCCTTT
>JBKJZK010000261.1:0-2140 GCA_046715215.1 Nitrospiraceae bacterium | reverse complement strand
GCTGTGGAATGTGTGGGAGCAGGTAGAGGCCGTCCGCCAATTGATCGCCGAGCCCGGTCCGTTCACGCCCAAGAACCTTAAGGGGCGGTTGCCGACTAAAACCTCGCCCTCCGAAACCTGACTCATGAGAAGAATGCCGACCTGGAGGAGTTTTTGGGTCGGGTGTCGGACTTCGGATCCTAGCCGCCACCCTTTATGAAACGGGTCCGATACCCGTGTTGAGATCGGCACTGTACCAGCGATGCAGCTCGCGTGGCGAGGCCGACTTCGCAGACAAATTCCTGTTCGCTATGCGGTGCGAGTTCGAAGCGGACGAGGAGAGGGAACCCGGACCGAAAGGAAAGTGAGTATGGCCATCGAAAAGCCGGATGCGATCGTCGTCTTCGGGGTGTCCAGCGATCTCGCGCGGAAGAAGATCTTTCCAGCCTTGCATGCTTTAGTCCGCCGTGGCCAGCTCAAGGAGCCTGTCATCGGGGTCGCCAAGACTGAGCGGACGCCGGAACAAATAAGAGCCATAGTCCGCGAGAGTCTTGAGGACCATGGTGGCGTAGATCCTCAGGCCCTCGCCAGCCTGCTTGGATTGCTTCGGTATGTCAGCGGCGACTGCCGGCACCCGGCCACCTTTGAACGCCTGGGCAAGGCGCTCGGTTCCGCCGCGCGGCCCCTCTATTACTTGGCCATTCAGCCCAGCCTGTTCACAACGGTCATTGAAGGGCTGGCGAAGTCGGGCTTTGTCGACGGAGCCCGTGTGGTCGTTGAAAAGCCTTTCGGGCGAAACCTCGCCTCAGCTCAGGCGCTCAACTGCACGCTTCACACCTATTTCCCAGATCAAGCCATTTTCCGCATCGACCATTTCCTCGGAAAAGAATCTGTCCAGAACTTGATGTACTTCCGTTTCGCCAATCCGTTCTTTGAAACCGGGTGGAACCGGCACTCCATCCAGCGTGTGCAGATCACGATGGCCGAACAATTCGGAGTGACGGGTCGCGGCCGGTTCTACGAGGAGGTGGGAGCGATTCGCGACGTGGTGCAAAATCACCTGTTGATGGTGATTGCTTGCCTGGCGATGGAACAACCGTCCGATAGGCATCATGAATCGATTCGAGAGGAACGCGTGAAAGTCCTCAAGATGATCCGGCCGCTCATTCCTTCGGATATCGTGCGAGGGCAGTTCCGTGGCTATCGCCGCGAGGGCGGCGTGGCTCCTGAGTCCCAGGTCGAGACGTTCGCAGCGCTCCGATTCTACATAGACAGTGAGCGGTGGGCCGGAGTGCCGTTCTACGTGAGGACCGGCAAGTGCCTACCTGTCACGGTCACAGAAGTCCTGGTCGAGTTCAAGCGGCCATGTTGTCCCGTGTTGGACGAGATCGAACCACCGTTGCCGAACTATTTTCGCTTCCGGCTCAGCCCCGACGTGACGATCGCCTTGGGAACCAAGACCAAAGTTCCGGGAGAGGCGATGGTGGGCGAGCGAATAGAACTGGTCGCACGGCATTGCTCCGGCGACGAGATGGATCCGTATGAGCGTCTACTTGGAGATGCCATGAAGGGTGATGCCACGCTCTTTGCCCGCGGGGACGGGGTGGAAGCTGCCTGGCGCGTCGTGCAGCCGATTCTCGAAACCCCGATGTCGTTGCACGAGTACGAGCCAAACACCTGGGGTCCGCGCGAAGCGGATCGGCTCATCGAGGGCGGTTGGCACAACCCGCAGGTATCCGAGTGATTCACGGTCACGAAATGGCCGTGTGTTCTCTTGGGGGTACTCTCCGAGCCCGTCACAGCGTCACTTGCCAGCCCGGGGCCCATGTATAGGTGATACATGGCCCTTTCGCAATGTAGCCCGCTGAGCAAAGAAGCATTTGTTATACATTTCCGCTCCATGTTTCTTTTCCCTGCAGGATCAGGCTAACTTGTTGCCATGTTAGAGAGGACCGACATGTCAACCACAAGGAATCTGAATACTCTTCCCCCTATAACCGCCACGACTGCTCCCGATACACTAAACCGCAGCCTGACTCTCTGGAATAGCCTGACGATAGGCTTCGCAACCGTTTCACCGGTGGCGGGGCTCTATGCCATCATTGGCGTGCAGACGGTGGTGACGGGGGGCGGTTGGTTTGGCGCGCTGGCGCTCTGTCTG
>JBKJZK010000260.1:0-5811 GCA_046715215.1 Nitrospiraceae bacterium | reverse complement strand
CATAAGTTCCCCTCCTTCCAACGACATGGCGCTGGTTCCTGCTGGAGAATTCCTGATGGGGAATCCGGTCGGCAGCGATGGTCTCCCGGACGAACAGCCACAACGCCTCGTCTACACCGCAACATTCTGGATCGACCGCTACGAAGTCACGAACGATGCCTATGCACGATTTGTCCAGGCAACCGGGCATCGCGCGCCGGCACACTCGACCCCTGCTTCCACATTGTGGGAGAACAATGCACCGATCTCCGGCATCGGCAACCATCCCGTGGTGAATGTCAGTTGGGAGGATGCCGTGGCCTACTGCACCTGGATGGGCAAGCGTCTGCCGACCGAGGCGGAATGGGAAAACGCCGCGCGCGGCGCCGATGGCCGTCGCTACCCCTGGGGAAACGAGTGGGACTTCAAGAAGGCCAACAGCGCCAGCTATTGGGCGGGACGAACCATCGACTTTCAGAGCGGAGCGGACTGGAATGCCTTCTGGATCACGGGCGAGGGAGCGAAGATTGCAAAAGAGAAGGGGATCAGAGGAGAAGTGCTCACCATGCCGGTCGCTAGCTTTCCAGAAAGCGCGAGTCCCTATGGACTGCATGACATGGCAGGCAATGTCGCCGAATGGGTCCAGGATTGGTATGACCCGAACTACTACAACGATGCCCCTCTCTCAGACCCTCAAGGGCCTCCTCGCGGAGCGATCAAAGCCATGCGCGGCGGGTCCTGGTTGAAGCCGGCTATCAGTCTTCGCACGAGCGACCGCGATTGGGGCACGATGGACAGCCGCCCCAGCGGCACAGGATTTCGCTGCGCGAAGGACGCGTTCTGACAGGATACTTAATGAACCGTGACGCGCGAGACATGCGAGAAACGCGCGATCCGAAGTTCAGGGTTCGAGATTTCGAAAACTTCGAACCTCTCCCGTCTCGCTCAGCTACCCTGCAGGATCTCACCGGGCCAGCAGATACTCAACCCGTTCGATCCTCACCACCGGCATGATGATGCCCAAGCCTTCTTCATCATGGGAAAAGTCATAGACAAGGGACTCATCGGGGATGAGCCGCCCCACCATAACAATATCAATGTCGATTTTCTGACCGGCATCGAGCTGTCGGCGGAGAACGTCACGGATGCTGGGATCAGGAATCACGACGAGATTACTCGGGACTTCTTCGGGTTTGAATCGGACGACCCCCCATCTGGTCGGCGTAAAAATCGGCCCACTGGCCAGGTTAAACCCGCCAGTCGTCGGATCGTAGCGCGAGAGTTCCGCTGACCACAGAAAGACCACCGTCTGCCGAAGCGCCTCCTTCCCTGCACGCTTTGCATCTCGTTGCCGATTCAGCGTGAACAAGCGCTCATCAAGGTCCGGATCGTGATGGCCATGACCGTAGACTAAGCCCCAGTCCGGCGGAGTCCCATCCAGTGCGTCAAGAAATTGTTCAATTGAGTGAGGACCAATCAGGATATGGCAATCAGGCGGCAGGATGCTACGAAGATCCTTTCGCGCAATCGATAAGAGCGGTCTCGTACCGAGCGCGTCTTCAGCCCGTCCTACTCCAACCGATCCTACAGTCAGGAACAGCACGGCTATGACCCAGAGAGCCCTCATGGGGTGAGACTACTCCATAGCGGCGGCAACGGCACGGTCAAAACTTGTGCGGAGAGCAGCGACTGCCGGCTGCTCACTCGTCAACACTCCACATTCGATCAGCTCTGCTAGACGAGGCTGTGGATCGATACGGCGCAAGGCCTGGCTGGTGAGTCCACCGGACTCAATAATTTTCTGATAGGTGCCCAACCACGAGTCGGTCACGGCGCGCAGTCCTGGATCGGTGGGCTTCATCCGGCCAAGCTTTACCTGTTCAAGTAACTTGGTGAGAGGGTCGGACTGGGAGATGGTGGCAATCGCGCGCTGCAGAGCCTGGTCGCCGGACTCCACGATCAATTTGTGGAGCAGGAACCGGGGCCGCGCGGGTCACCGCAACTCCCGCAGGCGCCGCCCCCGTTGCCCGGCAACACCCAGCCATCCGTACCGCCGACCCCGAACGAAGAAATTTGTTTCTCCAACTTCGTGGTCTTGCACTTTGGACAGGCGGCTTCCGTTGAGCCGTACACCAACAACTCGAATCGATGATTGCATTCCCCGCAGACATATTCGAAGATAGGCATGGATTGTACTCCTTATTCTGAGGGGTATTATAAGATCGGGCCGTTCACTTCGCAATCAGCTAGGAGCCTGTTCGAAATTGCCTTCGTAACGAGGCGAGTGAGGCGCGGCCAGATGCTAGACCGCAGGCCAGGAAAAACCGGAGGCGTATTTGTTGGAATACGTTGAGGATTTTTTTCGGGCCGAGAACGACGCAAACGGTCGTGGGTCGTTCGCCGCAGTAGAACGGTCAATGTCGAACAGGCTCCTGAGGAGCGGTATGTACCAAGAAGAAAAAACCTTTACCCTTCGATTCAGCCTGGAGGCCTCGTTTCCCGACGACTATGAGGGTGAGGAAGAAAACCAAGCCTGGGTGCGAGAGTGGGAAGCGCGAATCAAACCGGATCTGCTCAAGGCGCTATTCGAATCGTTGCGGCAGCACCGGTCCTGGCAGACACACGTACGCAATCGCGGGAAATCCCCTGCCGATGAAATTGAAATCGTCCTCGCACGGGACTTTTCCAAACCTCAAGGATTCAGCCTGTCGTCATGACGCCCTCTCCTCTCGGTCTATACCTACACATCCCCTTCTGCCGGCAGCGATGCGACTTTTGCGCCTTCTATCTTGAGATCCATCGCGAGGACCGCGCACAGACCTTTGTCCGATCCCTCATTCATGAGATCGGACTGTCGGGGCAGCAACACCTGGCCGCAGGCCGTCCCATCCAATCTGTCTATTTCGGGGGCGGCACACCAACAGTGCTCGCTGCGACTCAGCTTATCGCGATCCTGTCCGAGATTCGCACGCAGCTCACCCTCGCCTCAGACTGTGAAGTCACCGTTGAGGCGCACCCCTCAACAGTCTCCGAGCAGGATCTCGTTCTACTGCTTCAGACCGGCGTTACCCGCATGAGTTTCGGTGCAGAATCGATGGAGGATGGCGACCTGACTCGGATCGGACGGCCCGGCACCGTCCGTGAGACCGTCACGGCAGTGACTCAGGCCAGAGCCGCCGGATTCTCAAACATCAATCTCGATTTGATGTATGGGCTCCCCGGCCAGAGCCTGGAGGGCTGGCAGCGGACGCTTGTCCACTGTCTTACGATGGAGCCCGCGCACCTGTCATGCTATGCCCTCACGGTCGAGGTGGACACGAGACTCGCTTCCAACATCCAGCGCCGACGGAGTCCCGCTCCGGATGAAGGTCTTCAGATTGAAATGGACGAGGCCGCGCAACGGATGCTCGGCGACGCCGGCTATGAGCGGTATGAAGTGTCGAACTATGCCCGATCTGGATATGCCTGCCGCCACAATCTGCTCTATTGGACCAATGGCGAATACCTTGGATTGGGCCCAAGCGCACAGTCCTATTTGGACGGGACAAGATTTGGGAATGTCGCCGACCTCCCGGCCTATGCCACATCGCTCGCGGCAAACCGCCTCCCTATTGAAGATCGCACCAGGCTCTCGGAGGAGGAGCAACTCCGCGACGCCGTGATTTTCGGCTTGCGACTTATTCAAGGGATTCCCACACACCGTCTTCATCAGCATGCCGCAAACTATGGGCATGCGGCCATCACCGCACAGTTACTCGCGCAACAGTTGATCGAAGAAGACGGTGAGCGGAGCAGACTATCGGCACGGGGCCTTCTTCAGGCCGACACCATCGCCGGGCAGTTGTACTGACACAGCTCTGGTCTGTCTGGTTTCTTCGGTTAGTCTGATTCAACCAAATAAACCAGACAAACCAAACAAACCTCTTTGGCTAGCGGTCACCGCACGCATTGACTTTGTCATTGGGTGGGGTGGAAACTGAACACAGATCACAGCGGAGTTGCCATGCCCACTAATATGGATCCTGCCAAGAAGCAAAGAAGGCAGCCGTCGCCACCAGAGGCGACTGTGCCGACACAAGCGGCTCAGTTCGGTGAAGAGACGGAAGAGGATCGGGTGAAGGCGCTGGCGGATGCTGAGCAGAAGAATCTGTGGGAGGCCACGGAGGTCATCGACATGGATAAAGTCTGACAACACCGCAACGAAATGTTGAATGCTCAATGTTGAATTTTGAATGAGCGCCCTACTGAACATTCACCATTAAACATACCCCATCGAATTTGAACTAGGCGGGTAGGAAGAAAAAGGCGATGGCCAGCATCAGGTACACTCCGACCAACATTACACCTTCCATCCAGTTCGATTCTCCGTCCATCGCCACGAATCCCACAATCAAGACCGAGATCGTCACCGCAGCCACCTCGAAAGGTGTGAAGATCAGATCCAACGGCGCCCCGAAGAGATAACTGGCAAAGACGAGCACTGGTGCAACGAGCAAAGCAATCTGCAGGCTAGACCCAACCGCGATACCATAGGCTAGGTCCATCTTGTTTTTCAGCGCCACCATCACGGCCGTGGAATGCTCGGCCGCATTTCCCACCAGAGCGACCAGAATGACACCGACGAAGACTTGCGTGAGCCCGAGCTTGTGCGAAGCAGGTTCCAGCGCCCCGACCAACATCTCGCTCATCAGGGCCACGAGACAGGTCACCACGGTGAGCACTATAATCGAGGCGCGTTTGGTCCAGGGTTGTTCTCCGAGGTCCGAGGCATCATGCGCCTCTCCGGCAAACAGGTGGCGGTGCGTCTTCAAGGTAAACAGCAGACTTGCGATGTAAATAGCGAATAGTACAAATGATATTGTTAAGCTCAACTCTCGTTCAATCGCGACGCCACGATCGGCAGCGGTGAAGTGAAAGAGAGCGGGAATGATGAGCCCCACTGCAGCCAGGAGCAGCAGACTGGCGCCCATTCCGGCAGCGGTCTGATTAAACTTCTGCCGCTCGTACTTCATCCCGCCGGCAAACATCGCGACCCCGAGTACGAGTAAGATGTTGCCCAGGATCGAGCCGGTCAGAGAGGCTTTGACGACATCGTGAAGGCCCTCGCGCAGCGCCACCAGTGCGATAATCAATTCCGCGGCATTGCCAAGCGAGGCATTGAGCAGCGCGCCGATGCCGGCACCGACATGGGTCGTCAAATGCTCGGTGGCTCGCCCCAACAGGCCGGCCAGCGGAATAATGGCAAGTCCAGCCGACGCAAAGACCAGCAGTGGATCGGCTCGAAGAACTTCGAGCGCGATAGTCGCCGGGACAAAGATGAGCAGGAAATCGAGCCACGACGTGAAGAGATATCGCACGCGCAAACCCTAGCATGACCGTGAAACTTTGTCGATGAATCGACCCCGAGCACCCCACGCATTGTTCTATCCCTTTCATCTATGCCACCCGGATACCTTGGCACGGATCCTGACTCGCTTTGCCACCGTCCATTTTCGCGACTTCATGGCGCTGCAATTGACTCCCTTGTCCGGGATGACGGCATTCCAAGACCGGATGGGCATGAGCTTCCCTGACCTCATCGAGTCCGGACGCCTCGTGCAGGGCTATGACGTGAGTGGACCGCTTCATCTTACTGTGGCAGCCGCCATCGATCGTGACCTCCACGATCCTCTTTGGCGCGCGCGCTTTCACACCGCACTTCGCCGGGACCGTCGTCTCCAACGTGGACTATTCGAGCCGTCCCACAGTCTTCGTATCGGCGACAGTCTCGTGCCAGGCCCTGCCGCACTCCTGCGCCTCATGGACGACTCGTTCAGACAGCAAGCCTATGAT
>JBKJZK010000259.1:0-4799 GCA_046715215.1 Nitrospiraceae bacterium | reverse complement strand
GCGACCGTGCGGGGGGTCGCCCAGCATCTTCATGGCGGCAAGCTCGGCATCATTCACTTCGACCGGCATGTAGACACGCAGGACACCGATCTCGACGAACGCATGCATACCACACCATGGTTTCATGCGACGAATATTCCCAACGTGCCGGCAAAAAATCTCGTGCAGATCGGGATCGGCGGCTGGCAGTCGCCGCGTCCCGGTGTGAAGGTCGGGCGTGAACGCCACACCACCATCATGACCGTCACCGATTGCGTGGAGATGGGGATTGAGAATGCCGCCAAACAAGCGCTTGAGGTGGCATGGGACGGCGTCGACGCGGTCTGGCTGAGCTTCGACGTGGATTGCTTGGACGCAGCCTTCGTCCCTGGAACCGGCTGGCCGGAACCAGGCGGGTTCTTGCCGCGCGAAGTGCTGAAGTTCCTTCAGATCATCGCTGATAGCAAACCTATAGCCGGAATTGAGATTGTGGAGTGTTCTCCTCCCTATGACGCAGCCGAGATTACCAGCCTGATCTCCACGCGCGTGATCTGCGACGTCCTCGCCTGCCAGGTGCGCTCCGGCCATTTGCCGAGCCGAAGAAGGCCCTAACCAGCGTGCCTCGTGAAGCGTGAAGCGTATCTCGCAAGCGACATACAGACACACTCTTTCCGTCCTGCGCTTCACGAACGACGCTTCACATGTGAGCGCAGCGGATCGGCCATTGCAGCAGAAACGTTCTTGAATAAAGCCCGCGGACCGCTTGCTACCGACTTTTCACTGGGATTTGAATACTGATCGCACCGGCAAGATCGCCCTCCTGGGCGCCCTCCCGTGGATACCCGGAAATATCTAAGATCCCTTTGGGCTTACCATGACAGGCCAGGCAATCGTGCGAATAATATATCGGGGTCATGGTTCTCAGGGTCGTTTCATGGTCAATCCATTCGATGATGGAGGTGTCTGAGGCCGGTTGCGTAGCCAGCCGTTTCAACACGTTTTCTTCGTATGCATCAGGCGTATTTTTCAAATTCCTTGGATTGAGTGTGGTCTGTTTTATTGTCACGTGAGAGTGCTTGGAGAACTTTCGAGCGGCTTGGCTGCCAAAGGTGGCCGGAATGAAATTCTTATACCCAATGCCTCTTTGATTGATCACAAGTTGCGCATCAGCCACCGCCTCCTTGCTCGACTGAAGCAATATCGGCAATAATTCTTTCGCAAGAGCGGGAAGTGAAGAGAGATGCTTCAGATCAATGTGTGTCTGACTGATAAACTCATCGACAACCGCATGTTCAAATACCTCCGGCGTAAATCCCTTATCGCCTTTCCTGGGATCATCAATCAGTGTTTGATTGCGCTCGACGATGAGACGTCCCACATTGAGCAACGTGGCTAAATATTGGGCGGTTTTTTCGGTGTCTTCACGAGGTGTTTGCGCCCAGCCGATACTTGGCCACGCAAGACAGCATACAAGGCTCAGGGATACGAACAGAGGCTCGCGAGATTTCATCAGTATGTCCTTCTTGCTCACCTTCCGGTATCCAAACGGCACTGTCCCTGGTCGTAATGCTCCGGCACTTTCGAAACTTCAAACGGCAGGCCTTCTGTGGTTGCCCGTCGAGTCGGCGCATAGTCTTCTTCTAACCAACGCCTGCGCATATGCTCCAACCGCCCTGATTCCTCTAACCGATACAGCAGGTTGTTGAGGAACCACTGCAGACGCCTGTGTTCTTCAACCGTGACAATGGAGAAGGATTCCTGCGTCAGGATCAAGGGCGTTCCATCATTCCGTGTCAGGAGGCGCCAGTCCGGCCACACGTGCTTCGTCACATAATCGAGAATGGAATGTTTGGACAAAATCACATCGATGCGCGGGTCCTTCGTCTCCACGGCGGCTGGAAGCGAATCGCATATGAGTAAGCGGATATTCTTAAGATTGGCTTCTGCATAGAGGTGTGAAGTTCTCCCCTTCTGAGTTGCAACGGTCAAGCCAGAAAGCCCTGCTTGGATGGCTGCGAGCGTGTCGGGATTTCCAGCTTGATGTTGAAACTGCGCCCGTATTCTCTCAGCCACTTCTGGTTTTTGGACCATGGCCCCGATGCCGCCGTTTTGAAAATACGGAATGGAATACCACAGACCTACAGGTCTTGCACCAGGAACATTCCCACCGATAGAGGAGACAAAAAGATCAAGGTGTCCTTCATTCATCTCGATGAAGAGATCACGGAACCGGGTGAGGTGCAATGTAGGAACGATGGGTTTCTGTCCGCCACAATATGTGGTCAGAGCGTCGGCCACCTCACGGATCAGCTCCACATCGAGGCCGGTGACACGAACCCCTTCATCGGTGAAAACGGCTGGAAATACAAAGGGACGAAACGGTTCAACAGAAATTCCAACACGCAACTGTCCTCGCGAGCAGATAGCAGACAATTCATCACGTGCAAAAGGGTGCACCAGTTCCACAGCATCGAAGACGAGTCCGCATCCTTGCAGAAAGAATCCGAGCCCTATCAGGAACGGGACGATGCCTTGGGATCCGTATTCCTTCAAGAGGTGCCGTAGTCTCTGCGTAATCGATCGTACGCTCATGATGGATTTACCAACAATCATAATAGCTACTCAGGTAGATAGGCTGAAGGCTTTTAGGGGTTGGGCTCCTTGCGCAACGAGGATTCATCTCTGCTTGAATCCAAGGTCGTAGAAAACGAGAAGGTGTTGAAAGGCTTGATTCGTGCTTTGCGAGATCATTAATAGTCTTCACACTTCAGCCTGACCACCTGACTAGTGACCAATCATACTGTTTAGAATCGAACTCCGGTTGTAAAGAGCCATTGATCTGACAAGTCAGATTTACCCTTGAAGTCAATTTCAAATCGTGTGTATTGGAACCCCATATCGACCGAAAATCCTCGAGCCACAGGGAATCGCACTCCCACCTGGCCTCCATAGAGATAGCCTGGAGAATTAGAATCTCGGCCCGGGATCGTTCCTCCAACGATTGCTCCAAGATATGGCACTGCACGGTCTTCGAGCGGCCCAAAGAGAATATGTCGAATCATCCGATTGATCGGGTTGTCTTTTGGAAAATCCAAGATATCAATGAAATTATTCCAGCGGGGATTCAGATACAAAGAATTCTGGTCTGTAGTAAATGTGGGGGTATGCTGACTATAGTATTGATAGACGGTTCTCACCTCAAGGTTGCCGTAGCGAAAAGCCGTGAGTCCGGCCTGGGCAGCAATGACTCTGGTCTGTGGTGCAAATGTTCGCTGATTAAACGAGACGTCAAAATTAAATGGACGCAGTGGGAAAAACTCTGGAATTGACTCTACGGCTACCGCGTGAGATGGAAGCGCCGTCGCCAACATGATACTGCAAAATACCAAAGCAGCATGTGTTAAATATTGCAGGATGTATGTTCGCAGCCCTCCCCCGCCCTTATCAGATAAGCTCTTCATTGTATTCTTTTCACAATATACCACTGGGCGTCCCATCAAGCGTTTCTGAGTGCACGCTAGCCCGGACCATTCATGAATACCTGCTACGCCGTCCGATCCTCTCGCCCGCCGGTGCTTTTCTCGTTCGGCCTCCTCGACGGACTTCAAGTACGCCTGCGTCGGCCTTACTTGCGAGATGCCCCGACGGGCTTCGGTCTCGAACGGCTCGCGACGGTATTCATGAATAATCCGGGCTAAAGGGTATTCGGCGAAGGAGAATAATTCATTCAATTAACTCCGACGTATTTTCTTGATCAGAACATTCAGCGTGGTGACTCCTAAAATACTGCCCAATACCAGAGGCACTGCCCAGAGCTGCCACCAGGGTGCATTGGGTGACACAGCGTAGGCGCGCGGCCAGGCGATATTGATGAATTCAAACACCGACCAGAGGAAGGCCGCCACATTGATTGCCAACCCCGAGACACCCAGCTTCAGTTCACCCAGTGCCGGATTCCAGCGGCCCGTGAGGCGGGCATAGAGCCCGACCCCGGTGGTCATGGCGAACATGGCGTACAACCCCCCTGTGCCGAAGGCGATCACCGTGGCCACTGCCCCATCGTTCAGCCCAAACAGCAATCCGAGACCCGCCAACAGCACGACGCAGGTCACCGCATTGCGCGGAATCTTGGAGGCCGTCACACGGCTGAGCGCAATAGGCATGTTGCCCTCTCGGGCCATGGAGTAGACAATGCGCGACGTGTATTGCACCATGGATGCCCCGCACGCCAGGAACGCAATCATGACGATCGCCAGAAAAGGCGCTTCAGCCCAGGCTCCAAAGCTACTGGCTATCACAGGTGTGACGGGATCGGAGGTGGCGCTTGTATTCACCAGTGTGTCTCGATTGAAGCTCAACGTCAGGGCGGCGGAGTTGAAGAGCACGACACTTCCCACCATACAGAGGGACAAAAAGATCGCGCGAGGGACTATCCGCTTGGGATTATGGGTTTCTTCGGCGATGGTGGAGACGGCATCAAAACCGATGAAGGCCCAACCAGAAATGGCGAGCGCCGCCAGAAACGCGGCCGTTTGGCTGGGTGCGGTGCCCGTGCCTAGATGCTCGAACAGTTCGGAAAATGCATGCTGCCGGAAAAAGAGAAACAACAGCAACGCTACGCCGAACGAACCGACGATTTCAGCATACACACCCAGGGTAATGACCAGCTTAAACAGATTGACGTGAACCAGGTTGAGCACCGTACAGATCACTAAAAACACGGCGCCCCATAGTACTAACGTGATCCCTCCTCCACTCCCCGACCCAAAAAAAAGCGCAAGCCAGACTCCCCCTGTGTAGGCGGTCGTGGTGAGCATTGC
>JBKJZK010000258.1:0-3843 GCA_046715215.1 Nitrospiraceae bacterium | reverse complement strand
CTCGCCGCCGCCGACCGCTGGTCGGTGGTCACCACCGGTCTCGACGACATCCTGGTCCATGCCTTGGCCCTCTCGTCCGACGGGACGCTGTTTGCCGGAACCTCTGGAAAAGGTATCGTGCGATTTAAGGCCCAATCGACCGGCTGGGTGCGTCAGCAAAATGGACTCAAAGATCATGAAGGGATGACGGAGAACTTTATTCGCGTGTTGACGATCGATCCCGAGGGTGGCATCTATGCGGGCACATTCGACGGAGGCGTCTTTCGCAGTGCCGATGGGGGCGTCACCTGGCGGCCCATCAGCCGGGCGCTCCCGAACGATTCGATTCGCGGGATTCTGTTTAACAGCCGAGGGCTTTTTGTGGCGACGGGGCACGGCATTTTCAAAACGACCGACAAGGGGCGTCAGTGGGTGCCGCTCAATAAGGGGTTGACGAGTATGGCCATCCAAGTCTTGATCGAGTCCGGTGCCGGAGTCCTCTATGCAGGTACGAGCGACGGGGCATTCCGAAGCGACGACGACGGACAGACGTGGAATCCCATCAATCAGGGTCTTGAGGGAGGGGAGGCTCCGGCACCCTTCCGTTTTCGCTAACCAAGAAAGGGTAGAGGACGATGTCAGAGCCTACAGAGAACACACGAGCCACCATTTCCGTCAGCAGCAAAGGGACTCAACTGGGCGAGATTGTGTTGCGATTGTTTCATGATGTGGCGCCAGGGCATGTGGCGAACTTTACGAAGTTGGCCCAAGAAGGCTTCTATAATGGCACGACGTTTCATCGGGTCATTCCCGGTTTCATGATCCAGGGCGGCGATCCCAACAGCAAGAATCCTGACCGTGCATCACATGGCACGGGTGGACCGGGACACAAGGTCAAGGCTGAGTTCAACAGCAAGCCGCACAAGCGCGGGGTGCTCTCCATGGCGAGATCGAACGACCCGGACAGCGCCGGCTCACAGTTTTTCATCTGCGTCGCGGACGCAAATTTTCTCGATTGGCAGTACACGGCATTCGGTGAAGTGGTCAGCGGGATGGACGTGGCAGACAAGGTGGTGAACATGAAGCGGGATGGCCGGGACAATCCCCTCGAACGAGTCGAGATGACGGTCACGATCACCGAATAGCGTGAAGGGTTAGGGGTAAGGCGTGAGGGGTTTAGACCGAAGAGAATATGGACTGTCGGAATCGGTGTGCGATTCTTTCTGGGCGATCGCCTCACGCCTCACGCCTTACGCCGTACTCTTCCTGTCCGGTTGCGCCATTCCCATGGTGCCCTATCGCGCGATCTACGAAGATCCGGTGAACTTTGTTCGACTGGAGGTGGATGAAGCCGTCCTGCCGGAGTGGCCTCCCAGCGCGCACGCGCACCCGAAGGCGATGGGTACCGAGGACGTTGCTCATATCCTCGGTGGCATCTCAGTCAAAGAACATCGGATCTGGTTACAGAAATGGCTGCAGGGCGAGGCGCCGCTGACACCGGCATTTCATCCCGAGGAGCTCGTCCTCTTGTCTCAGCAGATCGCAGAGGCTTTCGCCGCAGCCAGACCAGACGAACGCGTGACGTTTTATCTCAGCCAACCGCAAACGTCCGTCAAGCGCATTATCACCACGGGCGGATTATATGTCCATGGCACTGAGCTGCATTTCATTTTGGGGAATTGGCAGATCGTCTATGGCATTCCGACCTATGGAATGATCTACGATCGACGTTATCCCATGCGGCCGACGGCCGCCAAAGGATTCGACTTGTTCTTCGAGCCAGGTGAGGCGACCATCGCACAACGGCACAGCCTCTGGGACACGTTGCTGGCCAACACCAATGACGAACTCGTGATCGATCTTACGAACATCGTCTCTGGCCCTCTCGCGCCTCAAGCAGGACGCTGAAAAAATTTGCCAACACGAAGAAGGGTGAGGATCGTTCGCTGCGGCCTTGCTTGGGACAAGGCGCGTCCCAAGGGCAAAGAGTCTGTCTTGGCAGACTCAGGGCGGGAGGGTGAAATAGCCGCCTGGGTTGGGCGGGTAAGACGTCTAGCCTTTTGAGCGTCCTGTGGGAGTGCTCTCCCGCTGAATAGGAGAGCGTCACCTCGCCAAATTGGTGGAACGGGTGCGGGGTACCCATCATTCCTTCTCCGTCAGTCGCACTAGTCCTGCTCGTCGTCCCCGTCGTTCGTTGGCGAACGATTTCTTCATCCTGCTCAAAGTTACACGGGAGAAGCGTGGAATCCCCTGTCAAGACACAGACTTAGTAGATTTCATGCAGGTGATTCGGTAAGATGATCATCCAATTGTAGGTGATGCGGTTTACCCACCGAGGATGATCGATCCAGGGAGCAGGAGTGGTCAGAACTCGTGTTGTTGTTGCCCTGATTGTCATTCTGCTGATCGGCGGTGGCGCCTTTTTCATTTTCTCCCCCTACTTGACTGGCGACGATTATCTTAAAGATTTTTTCCTTCAGCAGCTGGAGCAGAGTATTGGACGCAAGATTAATGTCCATCGCATCAAGTTGGTCCTATTCCCTCGTATCCGGTTGGAACTGACGCAGGTCGCGATTCATGATCGGAATTCCGATGACGTCTTGTTCTCGGCCAAGAAACTGGATTTGGTCTTACGGTTTCTCCCGCTGTTGCGCAAGCAGGTGGTGGGGAAGCGGTTGCTCATCGAAGAACCGACCTTAACGCTTCGGCGCAATCGTAGCGGGCACTGGAATCTTCTCGATCAGGTCGTCCAGGGGGGCTCAGCCGATCAGGATGCTGTGCAGACGATCGGCCGGATTTTCCGCATCCGTGAAGCAACGTTGGTGAACGGGAAGCTGCGTATCATCGACGATGCACGTCCAGACGGGGCACGATCGATTACGCTGGAGTCGGTGGAGGCGTCGCTGGTTATCAGAGTGGAGCGGGGACAAGCGGACCTGAACGTTTCTGCTGGTCATGCAGGCGGCAAAGGCATCTCAACCATCTCCCTGGCCGGGACAATCAGCACTGCCCCGCAGCAGAGGTTGGCGATCGACGATTCCTCTGCTTCGCAGGTCGCACTCCAATTCGATGGCACACTCGAAGCTGCCAATTTGAATCTACGGGAGATGGCGGATTTCTTCGGGCCCCGCCCGGTTCCGGAGCACTTGCAAGGCGCCGTCAATGTGCACAGTCGTGTTCGGGCGGTGCCCGGTGTCGCGGGCTATGATGTGGTCTTGTCCGATTTGTCCGCGAATCTCGAACAGCTGAGGCTCACAGGCCAAGCGAGCCTCTCCGGTCTGCTGACGCCCCAGCCCACGTTTGCAATGACCGTTGCGACATCCCCAATCCAATTGAGACAGTTGCTCACGACCGTGCCGGCTGAGTGGGTGCATCCGCGGCTGCCGGAGATCATTCGGGACCAGGAGATCGACGGGATGTTGGAGGTTGTCTCGGCAACCGTCACGGGATCGTTGGTGGCGGGGCCGCAGCTGTCGTTGACGGGGGAATTTCGCGTGAAACAGGGGCAAGCCTTGGTCGGAGGTAGCCATGTTCCTGCCAAGGATTTGGCCGCGGTGGTGTCGGTCGAAGCCGGCCGTCTCAGGGTGTCGAATCTGAGCGGACTCTATGGCACGATCCACATGAATGAGAGCAAGGCGCTCGTCTCATTTTTAGAGGCGGGTCCCTGGCTTGAAATGGATATTTTAGGAACGATGACCGCTGCAGACTTGTTACAGTTTCTCGCGAAGACCGTCAAGTCGGAACAGCTGTCGCGTGTGTTGGCCGCTTCGCGTGAGGTCGAAGGCAATGCCGCTCCCACGTTTCGTATGGTCGGCCCGCTTAATCAGCCGGGCGGTGTCACCTTTGCCGGGGGAGAGATTACCG
>JBKJZK010000257.1:0-2189 GCA_046715215.1 Nitrospiraceae bacterium | reverse complement strand
GAGCCCTATGATCGTGATCCGCGGTTTGTGGCGCAGAAGGCGGAAAAATATCTCCAGAGCACGAAGATCGGCGATATCTCCTACTGGGGGCCGGAGGCGGAGTTCTTCATCTTCGATCAGGTCCGGTACGATCAGACGGGCCACAGCGGCTACTACTTCATCGATTCCGAAGAAGGCGCCTGGAATATCGGGCAGGAAGGCCACAACTTGGGCGGAAAAATCCGTCACAAGGAAGGCTACTTTCCGGTCCCCCCGACTGATACGCAACAGGATATCCGCAGTGAGATGATCCTGGAGATGCAAAAGGTCGGGATTTCCATTGAGAAACACCACCACGAGACGGCGACGGCGGGCCAGGCGGAAATCGATATCCGTTTCGACTCGCTGGTCAAGACGGCAGACAAACTGATGATGTACAAGTACATCGTCAAGAACGTGGCCCGCCGGCATGGCAAAACCGCCACCTTCATGCCCAAACCGATCTTTGGGGACAACGGTACCGGCATGCATACGCACCAGAGCATCTGGAAGGAGGGGAAGCCCCTGTTTGCAGGGAAGGAATATGCCGGCATCTCGCAACTCTGTCTCTACTATATCGGCGGCATCCTGAAGCACGCGCCGGCCCTGGCGGCGTTCACGAATCCCACGACAAACTCCTACAAGCGGCTGACCCCCGGGTTTGAGGCGCCGGTCCTCCTGGCCTATTCCAGCCGGAATCGATCGGCGGGCATCCGGATTCCCATGTACTCACCGAGCCCTAAAGCCAAGCGGATCGAGGTGCGCTTTCCTGACCCGACCGCGAATCCCTACCTCGCTTTTTCTGCCATGCTCATGGCAGGGTTGGACGGGATCGAGAATAAGATCAATCCGGGTGAGCCGGCTGAGAAGGATCTGTACGATCTTGAGCCGGAGGAAGCGGCGAAAATTCGCACGCTGCCTGGTAGTCTCGATGAAGCGTTACGCAACCTCGAACAGGACCATCAGTTTCTGCTCAAGGGCGGGGTGTTCAGCAAGGACCTGATCGAGGCCTGGATCGGCTACAAACGCCGCAAGGAAGTCGATCCCATGCGGTTGCGGCCGCATCCATACGAGTATGTCCTGTATTTCGATGTGTAGCGGGCGGTGAGCCATATGACGTGTGGGTTGAGGCTTGCGGGAAGGCCTGGGCCAGGGCTCCCTTATTAAGCGGAGTCGAGGCAACGGCGCCTCGGTAAAACTCTCAACATAAGGCAAACGACAATGACGTCCGTCTCCCGTGACTGGGAGGCAGACGTTTTTTTGTTCTTCTTCTTCGCCGAACGCCCCGTAGCTTGCTGCTGAGAGCTCCATCACAGTGCCCAGGGCTTCGGAGTGAACCGTCACAATGCCTACTCCAGGGGGGTGGATCTCGTTATCTCTTGAGGGATGGGGGCTGATCGATCTTCCACTGGGCGCAGTGAGGGAGCACATTCTGATCATGCGGCCTCGGCGAGCAAGAAGGATGGTCTGGCTGCTCCTTCTCCCTCCTTCGGAGGCCACGCGTTGTGCGAGCACAGAAGATTATCAGCCTCCATCCACTCCTCTGCTCCGGGAGCAAGGAATCAGCAGGGGTGTCATTCCCTCCCACTCGTTCATAGCGCTCCGAACGTCCGTACGAAGAAGGTCTTGGTGAGTGTCATATGCTGCTGGATGTCTGACTGCAAATCGCGCGCGCCGGCCCTCCAGTCGTCTCTCGTGTAGCCGACGCGGCGGGCAAGACAGACAAACTCTTCCGAATCGGGAGGAGGGAGCACAAGATCCTTGGTGTTTCCTCGGACCATGCGCAATCCGTCGACCAACATCCGGATGAAGACGTAGGCTTTTCGGAGGCCTGCTCCATCAGTGCGTGCAACCAACCCTGCATTGACCAACGCGGCGAGTGCCTGGAGAGTATTCGGCGTACGCAGGCTCGGGTGGTCGTATCCATGCATCACTTGCAGGTATTGGACGGCATATTCGATATCGATGAGTCCTCCCGCGCTATATTTCAAGTTGACCTGCCCAGGCTGGACCAGCTGTTTGAGCTGTTGTCTTCGCAAATCGAGCGCTGTAGTGAGATCCCAGGGGGCGCCGCTATAGACGAACGAGTCTCGGTGTGCTTCCACTTGATGCCCCAGGGCGGAGTCGCCGGCGATATGCCGCAACTTGATGAGGGCTTGCCGCTCGAATGG
>JBKJZK010000256.1:0-3079 GCA_046715215.1 Nitrospiraceae bacterium | reverse complement strand
AAGAAAGACACCGCAAGAGGTTCGACCGATACAGGCATCGTGCTGTCCCTGCAAAAGCAACTGACGGATCGAGATAGGAAAATAGATGAATTGACGAGCCAATTGGAGGCATTGAAGCGCATCGACCAGGAAATGCGGGATAAGGTTCGTCCTATCCGTCCCCCATCGACGATTGCACCGCCTCCGACTCCGCCGGAACCGACGACACCGTAGAAGGAGCTTCATGGAAAAGGAACATATTCTCGTAATCGACGATGAAGAGGGGCTGTTACATCTTGTGAAAATGCGGTTGACCGCTATGGGTTTTGCCGTCACAGGCTGCACCACCGGGTCTGAAGCCCTCGCCGCAGCGAAGAAAGACCGGTTCGACCTTGCCATTGCCGACCTACGGCTGGGCAGCGAAGATGGATTAGATGTGACGGAGGAACTGCTACGGATTCATCCAGGCCTTCCGGTTATCATCCTGACGGCCCACGGCAGCATCCCTAATGCCGTGGAAGCGATGCAGCGGGGGGCCTTCGGATATCTCACCAAACCGTTCGATGACAAGGAACTCAAAGCCAAGATCGAAGAAGGGCTCTCTCCGCAACGGATGAGAGGAGAGATCCAGCGACTCAAGTCTCTCGTCAACGAATTGTATGGCATGGAAAACATCGTCGCTCGGAGTCCTGCAATGCAGCGCATACTCCAACAGGTAGTGCAGGTGGCAGACTCGGACGCGACCATTCTCCTTTTTGGAGAAACCGGGACCGGCAAAGAAGTGTTCGCACGCGTCATCCATTCGAACAGCCGACGGAGTAAAGGGCCGTTTGTTGCCCTCAATTGCGCGGCCATTCCAGAAACGCTCTTCGAGTCTGAACTCTTTGGACACGTGCGCGGCGCGTTTACCAGTGCCCATAGCGCCAAGCGAGGCCTGTTTCAAAGCGCCAACGGCGGCACGCTCTTTCTCGACGAGATCGGCGAAATACCGCTCTCGATGCAGGTCAAACTGTTGCGGGCCGTGCAGGAACGGGAAGTCCGCGAAGTGGGCTCTGAAATCTCAACGAAGATCGATGTACGGATTATCGCCGCAACCAACAAAGACCTTGGCGAAGCGGTCAAGAACGGGTCATTCCGGAACGATTTGTACTACCGCATCTCTGTCGTCCCGTTGTTTATTCCGCCGCTGCGTGACCGCCGAGATGATATTCCCTTGTTGGCCCAACAGTTTCTGACCTCGAGTGCGAAACGGGCGAATAAAGTTTTGCGCGGCTTTACACCGGCCGCCCTCAATCGGCTGGTCGCACATCCCTGGCTCGGAAATGTCCGCGAATTGGAAAATGTCGTTGAAAAGGCCGCCGTCATGACGCGCCAAGACATGATTACGCCGGACCTCCTGCCCTCTATGGGCACATCACCGGACGCGCCTCTCAAGCCGTTGACTGAAGCAAAGGAAGAGTTTGAGAAAACCTACCTCAAGAACGTACTGCAACTCACCGGCGGCAATATCTCACGCGCCGCCCAATTTGCCGGACGCTATCGGGCAGATTTCTACAAAATGCTCAAAAAATATGGTCTGCATCCCTCAACCCTGAAGGCCAAAGCGGAAGCCGATCTTGAAGAACTGGAAGAGCAAGTCGATCTTACGGAAGCCGACCGCTAGCCCGCATTATTCACGAAGGCGTCTACTGCACCCGCCAAAACGCCACTGCGACAAGCCGGACGGCGGGCGGGCTCGCCGCGTGGTCGGTCAACAGACTGTTTCACGTATGCCTTCCTCCCGTCGCAGGCTCGGCTTAGTCGATCGCTACGCGTCGGCGGTACGCGGACCATTTCTCGTGGGGGAGGGGAGACCCCAAAGGCTTTTGCGCCGCCTTTCACATCCCTCCTACCATTCGCCTCCTACGGCAGTGAATAGGTCATCTCCGGCCAATGTGCAGTTCCATAGATCCGTCCCTCTTTCTGGTTCTCAATAATGATACCGCCGACGTAAGAAGTTGTCCCCGAAATACCCTTGAATCCGCCCCTTCCCCAGACAAACGTAAACTCACCTTTGCATTCGTCTTTCTTTCCAACACATCGTATTTCTCCGTACGCGAGGTCCTTGCCTTCATGGGCCCTCATGATGCAGAGGGCAGTATGCCGTTCTTCTTCGTTCTCACTGATACGGAAAATCGCCTGACAACCTAATTTGGTCGCATGGATCTGCGCAGGTGCCGAGCCTTCGGGAAGATGCTTCACGAACATGGTCCCGGTAACAGTGCCGCTAAAGACTCTGTCCCCATTCCCCAGATCATCGATCACGCCTTTTCCTTTCCAACTCACGGTTGCATGGCCCGCTTCGATGGTTTTTGCCTCGGCCCCGCAGAAGAGTCCCGTGCTCATGACGAGGAGGGTGACTGTCCGGATGATGGATTGTCTGAATCGCATGACTACTCCCTTCCTATAGACGGCGCCGTCGTCGGCGTCCATTCAATTTTTTCCGCGCTAATCGCCCACGAAGGATAAGCCCGCAAAGGCGAGACATCAAGGGTGGCTCATTATTCAATGCACACGCGAACACTTACTCTACAAATACAACAACCAGTTCCCAACACGTTGGCCCTCGCATGGGTCGCTCTGGTTTGGGCTGTTCTGGTAGCAGTGTGGTAGCAGAGAAGGCAAATAAATTGAGGTGGGGAGACAGCCCCCAGTTGTTAGGCCACCTGAAGTTGATCCGATAGAATCGTCATTGCGTGATTCTGATCGCTACTTTTTAGGGCAGAGGTCAGCCCCGTTTCTTCCTCTGAGCTCTGTCCCGAGCTAATTGTAGGCGCGATACCTTTTGATTACGGGCTTGCAATTTTTGTAGTTCACTTGAAATTTTGTCGATCGGCAGAACGAAATCAATATAGCCTGAAGCCTGAGCATTGAGAGGCATGTCGTTGACTTCGGCAGCACTGTCCTGGGCAAAGGTTGTGCCTCCCTTTGCCTTGATGTGCTTGCATCCCGCAGTCCCGTCGCCATCATACCCAGAGAGGATAATGCCGATCGCACGCTTCCCCTTAGCCTCGGCCAATGAAATCAAAAACAAATCGATCTGTTTGTTCCTCCCAGTGCG
>JBKJZK010000255.1:0-4501 GCA_046715215.1 Nitrospiraceae bacterium | reverse complement strand
TGGAAGCCGTGAGCTCCGAAATCCTCGTCCATCAGGCGCCGTGGAAAGGGATGTTCGACTATCTCGACGTGCAAGGGCATCTTCATCAGGCTCCCCACGAAGTACCGGCGACACGAGTGGATTTGCTGCATGTCCCGGGTCTACGCGTGCGCGACACCGAACTGCTCATCGGCCCGAAGGGTTCGATTCCGAGACCGCACCCCTGGCATTTTCGCGACGTCTATGGTTACCCGCGGGAAAGCTCGATCCGCCTCAACTATGGACATCGTGGCTGTCGGCTGCGACCGGCCAACGAAAGGCTACATATTCGTGAGCCTGTGGTCGCGCTGGTAAATATGGACGGCCCCTTATGGCACAACTACTACCATTGGATGTTGCCGATCCTGACGCGAGTGGCCGTGCTCCTGGATCGCGGCATCTTCGAGCATCGGCGCCTGCTGGTGCCGGTGGAGTTGTCAGGTTGGATGATGGCTTCCCTTGAGCTCGTCGGTCTGCCTGAAGAACGGATGCTGCGCTACAGGGCCGAGCAGGAAGTACTGGCCGACGATGCGCTGGTGGTGGGTCCGGTGGAGTTTTCGTCGGCCGCCCTGCTCAAGCCGCTGCAACAGCGTCTGTGGGCGGCAGCGGGGATGGATCTTCACCAAGCCGCCTCGGGACCGGCCTTGTGGTTGTCTCGTCGCCACCAGTACCGGCGCTACCTGGCTAACGAGGATGCCATTGAAGCGATGGTGCAGCGCCTGGGATTCGACGTAATCGTGCCTGAGTCTCTACCCTTGGTCGAGCAAGTGCGGCTGTGCGCCAACGCGAGGGCAATTGCCGGCTCTGCCGGCGCAAATCTCACCAATTTGATGTTTGCTCGGCCCGGTACTCCGATGCTCGGTCTGGTAGGCGAAGACAATAACTATCCCACATTTGTCGATCTCTGCGCGGTATTGGATCTGCCGCAGCGCTGGATCTTCGGCCGCATGGATCCTCGCAAATCCTGGTGGGGAACCTACCATGAGCCATTCGAAGTCGATATGGCTGTGCTTGAGCGTGAGATGCAGCGGCTTGTGACGGTAAGCCGACCGGAAGCACTTCACTCGGATCATTAGCAATCGAATGCAATGGATTGGAAGGACAGCAACATGAACAAAGAGAACACATCTGCTGGAAGTTCAAAGAACAGCAATCGTGGGAACTTACGGAGTGGCACCGATGCCGAGGACTATGCCGAGGGCCTGGAGTCGGACTACGAATTTGAAGCAGAGTGCGTTCGTGCACGATTCAATTTCCTGCTTCGCCATCTCAGGCGAATCAATCCGAAACGCATTCTTGAGGTCGGCTGTGGGGTCGATCTATTCATCGATGCAGTGGACAAAGCAGGCGTAGGATTTGAACGATGGGTGGTGATTGAGCCGGCCTCTGTGTTCGCGCAAAGGGCGAGAGCTCGCGCGACAACTGAGCCACGCCTGCTCGTGGTCGAAGGCTATTGCGAGGATCCTGCAGTGGGTAGGGCGGTGCATGAACTTGGTCCGTTCGACGTCGTCCTGCTTTCGGGGGTGCTGCAAGACGTCGAGGACCCCGCTCGATTGTTGCACATTTCACTGGCCTTTTCGGAACCGGGAGCACACGTACTAGTGACGACACCCAATGCCCTGTCGTTTCATCGTCTACTGGCAGTTGAAATGGGGCTGATGCCGACTCCCCATTCGCTCAGCCCACGCAATATGCGTTTTCGACAGGACATCGTGTTCGATCCGGACAGCTTGCGTAGATTGCTCGAAGAGGGCGGACTGAACAAGCTGCAGTTCGAGGGGTATATGTTCAAGCCGTTTACCCACGCACAGATGGCGCGGGTACTTGAGCTGTTACCGTCCGGCGCCAGTGAAGGGCTGGACCGGTTGGGTCAGAAATTTCCACAACACGCAGCTGAGATCGCCTACATCGGCATCAAGGGATGAAGCGGCGAGGACTCATTTGTTCCAAGTAGGTCCGACATCCCGCGCACTGAGCGGCTTGTTCACAATAAGGGCGAGGGAAAATTCATCAGCGCCTATGTCAGGCTCGCGATCTCTTTCCTGTCCATCCATATCAGGCAAGACAAGACCCGTCGCGACCCCAGCATTGACGGCAGGGCTAGGGGTATCCGCATCCGGCCTCCAAAGGTTATCAGGGGCGAGTATGAGCTTGGGATCTGCAACCCGTATTTCTCCTCGGTGGATACCTTGCATCTTTTTTCCGAAAAACAGATTGCCGGCTAGGACCAACCCCTCATCTGCTTGCCCATCAAAGAAGGAACCATCATTCCCGGCAACGAGGTTATTCAGAAACTGAAGGTCTTGGGGTCGCTCTGTGCGGCCTAGCGTGCCACAGTTGGCATCAAGGTTAAAGGCAGCCACGGAATTTTCCACAATTGTGTTATGCGCAAGAATCACGTTCTTGACCGGCGCATTAAGGGCTGTCCCTGCATCAGGCTGCCCACAAGAAAACGCGATTGCGCCCCCCATAACCCCTGTGAGGTCCTGGAGATAGTTATTGGCAATCACGTGGTTGCTGCCCATGACCCGAATCCCACCACTGCCGGCGACATGCTCCCCCAGGAAGAAATTTCCTGTGACCCGGTTACCGTCTCCATGGCGCAAGGTCACGGAACCAGCAGCCTGACGGAAGGTATTAAAACGAATGTCGTTATCGCCGGACTTCACTGAAATAATTTCAATTTCACCGTTAGTTCTCTCAAACAGGTTAGATTGAACCACGGTTCCGGAATCGGATGACGCGGTGACCGAGCTGCCGATTACGATGGTTTCAAACCCATTCCCGTCGCCCAGGGGACGATTCAGAAAATGATTATGTTCGATGATATGCCCATCACGTATGTTCGGCTTATGGAAGACCGCGACCGTCACACCGGAATGATTCTGCCCTTCAAAACGGCTATGATCGACGCGATTATGCTGACCGTAGAGCGACACCCAAAAATAGCGTGTTCCAGGATCCTGGGGGTTGTAATTGACGATCGCCACGTTCGTGAGACGGCTATGGGCCGCGTCGCCTTTCCTCCCGGTAAAGCGAATAACATGCCCGCTTTCCAGCGCACCGTCTTCGAACCGCAGCCCATCGGCAACCAGCCAATGTCCGGAAATATCTAACCGAGATTTGCCCGTCAGTACCACCCGGCCCGGGGTTTGTGCGCGCAGCACGAGCGGTGCCTGTTCTGTGCCATTGCCCTCGAAACGAATCCACTGATCGGTCCAGACGCCGTCATTCAGAAGAATGGTATCACCCGGCGACGCGTTCTGAAGTACCAGAGAAATTTCATCGGCAGTCCGCGCCAGGAATTCGCCTCCGAGACAGGGTTCGGACAGTAGGGCAACAATTGCGGGGAATAGCAGGAGCGCATGAACCATGGCAACGAGTCTTGCACGATGTTTGGAAATATCTATCGTTCTTTTCTCCCTAACCCATGCGTTATTCATGATGTTGTCCTGTGTGGTGAGCGAATGGAGGCGAGCTATCACAGCGATGCGGGCAACCGATAGCGTCTTGACACAAACGATAGCGCCTTGACACACAACGGGGCTATACCCCATTAGAGGTATAGGACCGAAAAGGCCATCCAGGGGAAAGGGAAAGGTGTCACCATTTCGTGGTACGTGGCGGGGATCTGGTCAGGCTGGTCTGGTTGGTCTATCTGGTCTGTCTGGTTGATCTGGTTTGTTTGGTTCAACGAACAAGAAATGCGAGACAGACCTGCGCTCTAGTCCGCATTATTCATGACGGTTCGTGGCGAAATCGCCCGAAAGCGCGTTCCTTGTGAAGTGTATCTACCTAAAAATAGTGGTGAGTGCTGAGTTGTGAGTGTTGAGTTAGTTTCAGACAACTCAGAACTCCTAACTCAGAACTCAAAACTCGCTCGCGCTTCACGCGCGAGAGCCGCGAGAGACTCAAGAAGCGTCCGCGATCAGTTGGTGCAACTCGCGCTCCAGTACGGCCATATCGACCTCGAATGCTTCCTCCAAGGGCCCCCACCAATTTTTGTGTGCACCGATCAGCCAGCGCTGCGGTAGGTCCATCGACGCACAGATATTCACAAAAAAACTATCCCGACTGGTTTCATCAACCAGACCGAGGACCGGGGTGCCGGGACGAGCAAACATCAAATTGGTGAGATTGGAGCCGAACTGGCCGGCGACCCCTGTTGCATGAGCAGATAGCCGTATCTGATCGATAAGGCTCAACGATTCGGGCGCGATGACGTCGAAGCCTAATTGCCGCGCCAGAGCCTCGATGGCGTCAGAATTAGCCAGGTAGCGCGGATTCGTCCGGCGCCGCGACAACCAGACCGGACGTTGCGGTTTCTGGCTTTTCGGATCCACGCCTGCTGCCGCCCAGAGACGCCGTTGCAGCGGCTTGAGCAGGGCGGCCGACGAAAACTCCACCGGACCCACCACCAGCGCATCGTCGGCCAGTACTTCCTGCTCGGCCCTGTAGCGCAGCATCCGTTCTTCAGGCAGAC
>JBKJZK010000254.1:0-3931 GCA_046715215.1 Nitrospiraceae bacterium | reverse complement strand
TTCAGATCCTCAACGGGGACCCGGCCGCCTCACCACTCGGCGGCGCGCACAGACGTGGTGCTCCTTATTCGTCGCACCGTGCGCCCCAGAGGGTACGCCTCCGGTTTCGACTCGCCTGCGGCCTTGCTGAACGGCCTTTTTGAGCATCCCGCGCGCCGATCTTGCGCCCTTACCCCTCACGCCTCACCCCTAACGTGACCTCTTAACTCCCACCCGATCGCAGTATTCGGTGAGTTTGCACTTGCTGCAGAAGGGCGAGACTGGTTGGCAGATATTCTGCCCGTAGGGGACAAGCAAATCGTTGAAGGTGATCCAATGCGGCGCCGGCAATTTTCGGCGTAGCGCCTGCTCAGTTTCCTCCGGCGTCTCCGTCTTCACGTAGCCCCAGCGATTGCTGATCCGATGCACGTGGATATCCACACAGATGCCGGGCTTTCCATAGCCGACCGTCACTACCAAGTTCGCTGTTTTCCTGCCGACCCCTGACAGAGTGACCAGCTCCTCAATGGAGTCGGGAACTGTGCCTCCATAGACGTCCAGAACGCGACGGCAAATTGCGTGAATGGATTTGGCTTTCGTCCGGTAGAACCCGACGGGATAGATGGCGCGTTCGATCTTCTGGAGGGGGAGGGTCAGCATCGTGGCCGGCTGGTGCGCCAACGCGAACAGCCTGGCACTGGCTTCACTTGTCGTCTTGTCTTTGGTCCGGAGGCTGAGGAGGCACGATATGAGGATGCGGAAGGGGTCTCGGTTCGACTCGCGCGCCACTACGCCGACGACCGGCTCCTCCCACTGCCGAATCTCGCGCTTCACAATTCGAAGCGCAGCAGTGATCTGGTCCTGGCGCATGGAGGAGGAAGAGATACGGTGGCCTTGGGGGGAATGCGATCAACCGAACGGACGAGCCCGTGGAGGGACGCTTACTCTGGTTTACGCTTCATCAACCACTTTTGACGTCGCCGCTGCGCCTCGCGCTGCTTGGCTTTCTTCCTGACACTCGGCTTCTCGTAAAACCGCCGACGCTTCAGTTCACGGAAGAGTCCTTCCCCCGCGAGCTTCTTTTTGGCAACTTTGAGGGCTTTCTCAACGTTATTATTGAAAACTTTGATTTCCATTCTTCCCGTCTGTCTACTTTCCCAGGCGATGCCTGTACAGGTTTTTTTCTAGTGCCAGCCTGATCCAGGCTAGAGGGCGCAGTGTAACATAGCCCCCTAAGTTCCTCAAGACGGATTGTCATCTGCTGAATCCGATCGATAAGAGATGACTTAAGCTTATGATTGTGTTGAATATTTATGTTCTCTGCGACCGTATGACGTCCAGCATCGGCTGCGGCGATCGCCAGCACCAGTCCATCCGTGAGATCAGACCGAACGCGTGGCTTCACCCCTGCCGAGCAGGCATGAAGAAGGGCTCCGACCTCCGTCGCCTGTTCGGCGATTTCAAGGGGAATTACCGTCGCCAAATGGAGCGCGGACGACAAGACCACGGAACGAGTCGGGTCTGTCTTCGCGAGCCTCGTGGCCCGGATAAATCGCTGATAGGCATCGCCATCCATCTGCATCAGCTCGCGAAGCCGCCGGCCAATCTCACTCAGTCGATGTTCCACTCCTCGTTGCTGACTGAGGCGCGCCCCCATAATCCCCAGCGAGGCCGCGAGGGCGCCCACCAAGGCCGCGACCGTGCCGCCGGCCGGAATCGGGGTCGCCGCGGCCACCGCGTCCAAAAAATCCGCGAGCGATTGTGCGTGCAAATCAACCGGCTCCTGTTCGCGAGACGAAGCGTGTCGTGCCGGCTCATCTAATAGCCGAGTTTCCAATTTCATTTCCAGGACCTGCGTTGAATCGAACTGTTCGAGCGCCAGGGCATGCGCGGCGGCCTGAACCAGCGCTGCTTGGGGCACAAGTCCGATCACTTCGCTCCCCGCTACCGCGACGCCTTGCTCGGCTGCGCGGGCTCGGACCGCTTCAAACGCGACATGGATAGGTGTGATGATGTAGTCGGTGAGATTCATGGCGACCTGAACCAGCTGTCGACTGGCTAACTCCACGCCGATCGCTTTGAGGTGGGGCAGTCCTCCATTCGATTGGCGAATGTCTTTCGCGATGGATCGGGCCAGCGCCAGATCCGTCGAGTGGAGATTCACATTAAAGGCGATCAAGGGAGGTCGCGCGCCGATCACCATGGCGCCGGCCGTCTTATGGAGGTGGGGGGGGCCAAAATCCGGTGTCCAGGCCGGATCGGAGGCCATGCGGAAGGCGAGGCCTTGAAGCCCTCCTCGACGGACCGATTCGAGCGGGGCATGGTCGCAGTGCAGTGCCGCTTGTTCGTAGAGGAAAACCGGGATCTCCAGTTCTGTTCCCACTTGCTGCCCCAACCGCTTCGCCATATGGACACAATCCTGCATGGTCGCGCCGCGCAGCGGCACGAAGGGCACGACATCCGTTGCCCCCACCCGCGGATGAACGCCCTTGTGCTTCCGAAGATCGATAAGATCGGTCGCCACGCGAATGGCGCGAAAGGCCGCTTCAGCGACGGCGTCGGGTTCGCCGGCAAAGCTCAAGACAGAGCGATGGTGATCCCAATCCATCGTCTGGTCCAACAGCCAAACCCCTGGCACGGACTTCACGGCATGCACCAGCGCACGCACCGTCGTCTGGTTTCGTCCCTCACTGAAGTTCGGAACACATTCGACGATTCGATCCACGTCCTGCCTCATCAAGCGTCAAAACAACGAAGCCGGAGGTCTGATCATCATCCCTCCGGCTTCTCTCACTTTACTGAGTCCCTGTCTGTGCGGTTACTTCGTCTTTTTCACAAATGCTTTATAGATCGTTCCCGACTTCGTCTGTTCTTCTTCGAGCCCGACCATCTGATGGCCGGTCGTGTCGCACCAGGCCGGCATGTCCTTCTTGATACCCTCATCGTCTGAGACAACTTCAAGAACCTGGCCCAACGTCAGTTCTCTGATCTTCTTCAAGGTCATGATAATCGGCATCGGGCAGAAGTACCCAAGCGTATCGAGCTTCACATCGGCATGCAGCATCAACAACTCCATGAAGGCTGAGGCTGAGGTCAAGGCTTAGCCTAGGCCTTAGCCTCGACCTTAAATAAACAGATTCACGCTGCCCTGTTTGGCCTCCGCGAGATAGGTGGTCACCCCCGCGAACTGATCGATACCCTCGATGAGCGTATCTTTCGTGATCCCCATCAGCCCCATAGTCGTCGTGCAGGCGATAAAGTGAACACCGAGGTCCAACGCCGTCTCCATGAGTTCCGGCACCCCCGGCATCCGGTTTTGCTTCATGACCTTCTGCATCATCTTCGTGCCCAACCCCCAGAAATGGAACCGCGAGAGAGGAAGGCAGTCTGCGCCCCCTTTATTCAGCAGGCCGAACATTTGACGAAGCCAATCCTTGGCAGAGCTGGTCGCGCCTTTCCGACGAATGGCATTGAGACCCCAGAACGTGAAAAAGACGGTGACCTGCATCCCCATGGCGGCGGCCCCGGTGGCGATGATGAACGCCGCCATCGCTCGGTCCATGTCGCCGCTCAGCAGCACGATCGTCACCTTGTCAGGCTTGGAAGTCTGTAGCTCGGCCAATGCCACCGCTGGATCCATCTGCGCGATTGTCATGACGCCCTCTTTCCTGGCAGGTCCGCTTGATTTTGGCGATTTCAATGGATTTTAACTATAGTCGCCGCTTCTTTTTCTTGTCAAGGAAGGGGAGGGAAGCTCAGGGAGCTGCCAGACCATCCTTCTTGCGCGCAGAGCCCCCACGGTAAAACGGTGGTCGCTCGATGCGCGCAGTAAAGGGCAGCCTCGGCCACTCCTTTTAAAGAGGTATAGAGAATTGGAAGGGCCGATTGGCTTGACGTTCCATGACCCCACTCGTTATATTCATGATCAAGCTGCTGCAGTCCAGGCTGGTCC
>JBKJZK010000253.1:0-5963 GCA_046715215.1 Nitrospiraceae bacterium | reverse complement strand
GTCTTGCCCTCTGGAGCCAGAAAGAATCCCGGATCGTCCTGCATGCTGCTGATACCGCCCGTCAGCGTGCGACGATAGTGCAGCAAGACCTGCCATTCACGCTCATCGGCGAGATGCGCCACTGCCGCACGATCCATGAGTTCGTTCAGATAGAACACATCAACCGGCGGAGCCGCCCAACCTGAAAGAGAACCGGTGTCTATGAGGATGGCGACCAGGAGGGAGAAACACAAGGACCGGAAACGCCCGTGGAGTTCCAGCACATGAGACCGGAACCCCACGGAGGCAACGTTACTTGTTGAGCGAAGCTTTGGCCAGCATCGGATGCGTGGCCACAGCCTCGTTGAGCGCCTTCACCATCGCGACCGGGGAGATTTCACCGGCCGTGACGAGCGACGCATACTTTTCCTGCGTCATGGCAAAAAATGCCGGCTGTTGAGCGGCCGGAATCCCCATGAGCGTCGCCAGCGAGGCCAGATGCTCACCATGACCCTGCGCCATATCCTGGGCCAGGTTCTCGAAATTCAGCGCGGCAAAGACGTTGACCTTCTCCTGCGCCCAGAACTTGCCGTCGTTGGTGCAGCCGGACGTGCCGCTGCTGATCCCGAACGTCTGGTTGCCCGCGAGTCCGTTCGTGGTGGCTTCCATGGTCTGGATGCCAATCGTCTTCTGATGCGGGTAATTTTGCCACGCCAACTTTCCGAGGCCACAGCCTGGTCCGGTGTCCGGATTACCGGTTGCCAATGCTAATCCACCTTGCATGGCCACAAACATTCCTACCACTCCGAGCATGATCACTTTCTTCATACGCCCTCCTCCATGTAGTGATGATGAGTACCACGGCACGATATAATTCAATACCTCGTGCGAGTATAGCGTAACCGCGAGCCAGTGCAACAACTTTTTTTCCAACCCCGTTGACTCCTGCCTGCACGACCGACCGGTCATAAAGATGTGCACTAAATTACAACACCTACGTTCTATATGGAGTTGCTTCAGGCTAGTCCGGGATTGCGCCATGGCCTTGAACAATCGATCGCCATTGATCTCTAGTCCACCGCTGCACGACCCGACAATCGCGATTTGCCGCGCGGTTGTCGGAGGAGCGTACGGAGTTTCTGTCCTGTTTTGACAGACAAGTCCGCTGGACCGCCCGGGACACATCCCAAGCAGGATTTCATGGCCCCACGCGGCGTCACCTTCGCGCGCCTATCATGGAGCAGGATGTGCTTCGAGATTGTCCCCTGCCTCGCAAGGACAAGGATGCCCAGGCACCGTGGCAGCTTGAATCGCTTCGGTCCTGCTGATCCTGGATTGAAGAGCAGCGTGTCGCCTAACCATTCCCGCTTCGGCTGGTGCGTGTGGCCAAAGACGCAGATGTCAGGTCGTTCGCGCTCCAAAAAGGCTCGTCCGTCCTTCGTCAGCTTTCCGCCTTCATACAGAATATGACGGATGGCGATGCGGTGGCCTGCCAGTTCGATCATGACCTCGGACGAAAATCTGCTTTGTTCATCATCATCGACGTTACCGGAGACGGCGGTGACTGGCGCGATCTGCTCCAGCTGTTCGATCACGGATTGATCGCCAATGTCCCCGGCGTGGAGAATGTGATGGACGCCTTTAAAATGTCGTCGGACCGCCGGATCGAATAGACCATGAGTGTCGGCAATCACTCCGATCCGAATGGTTCTGCGCTGGTTCATGGGGCGACGACTGGCCAGGAGTCTCTCCGAGTGATCCTTCGTTGCGAGGCTCAACGAGCTGCTGGCAGATGCAAGGCCGCAGGTTCCAAGAACCCGGAGGCGTATTCTCTGCAATACGTCGAGGATTTCTTGGGACCGAGAACGACGCAGATGCCGGCAGATCGTTTGCCGCAGTAGAACGGCATTACTCGGACAGACTCCTAGGATCCGAGTGAGGCCTGCACGTGTTTCCAGTCGAACGTAAAAGGCTCCGACGATTTCTTCGGCAGGGCGGCGAGCTCCGCTTTCAATCGGTCCGCCCGGGCGGTGCTCATCGGATGCGTCGAGAGCCATTCCATCCGACCCTCGTCTTTCTCCGAGAGCCGTTCGAAAAACCGGATCATACCGGAGGGATCGATCTTCGCCCGCTGGAGCAATTGCAATCCCGTCAGATCGGCCTCGGTTTCCTGCTCCCGGCCGAACTTGAGAGTGAACAGTTCGACACCGAGCTGCTGCATCATCCCGACGAGGCCTTGTTGATCGCCGAGCACAATGGCCACCACCGTGAGTAGACCAAGACTCTTCAGTATCCGTTCGAGCCCATGCCGCTCCAGCACGTGGTTCAGCTCATGACTCAACACGCCCGCCACTTCTTCGCCGCTTTCTGCTTTTTTCATGAGCCCGGTGAACACCACCACATATCCGCCAGGCAACGCAAAGGCATTGACGACATCGCTCTTCACCACCGTCACGTCGAACTTGTAGGGATTATTCGGAATCTGTTCTGTTAGACGTTGCGTCATCTCCCCCAGCGCTGTGGCCGCGGGACCGTCTTTCAGCACCTCCTGGCGAGTGAGAAAATCCCGATAGGCCGATTCCCCCAGCTTTTGCTCCCACTCCACCGGAATCCGACTTACGGCAAGCTCGACGAGCAGATCGGACCCGAACCAGAGTCCCAGCACCGTGGCCAGGATCACCCCGCCGACCAGACTCCAGGCAAGCCGGCTCCGGTGACGTATCTGGCGGACGCGTTCCGCTGCTTGTTCAAAGGAGCGGTTCAAATGATCCGGCGCCGCTTGGCGGAAGGCACGAATCACGTCGAGGTTCTTTAGGTAGAGCGTCCGCTCCCCCTCTGGCCCAGCCCATTTCACGACAAGCTGGTCATGATCCAGTCCCCCCGCCGAGACGGTCAGGCTTGAAAAAAGAACGGATTCCGGCTGGCCGTCGGCAGGATCAGATGCAAAAGTGACGGTGAGTCCATGCTCCTCCACTTGAACAAGGCAAGGCACGCCGCTCGCGGGAAATTCGTCACCGAAGCAGAGCGCGTTGGGGAAGAAGTGAGTCATGGTTAATTGACGATTGACTTATTGGCGGTGGAAAGTCCTAGTGCGGATGCTCAAAACGGCGGCCGACAAGGCCGCAGGGGAGCAGAAACCGGAGGCGTGATAGTTTCCACCCTCCCTCCCCGAGCTGCCAAGGCAGCTCCTTCCCCGTAGGGGGTACGTTGAGGATTTCCTGCGAGTCGAGAACGAAGCTTGGGAACTGGCGCGTCTTGGCGCGACCGGGTCGGGCGGGTGACAACGTAGGCATTTTCAGCATCCGCTACTCGGAGACCGGGATGAACTGCCGTATCCACGCTCCGAAACTGCCCGGGTTCCGGCTTTGAATGTATACGAGGCCAGGCCCTCGGAACCGGCAGACAAACCCTTCGCCTGAGGTGAAGCTGGCGACCCAGCCGGAGGTGGCTTTTTCGATGTTGTACGAGGTCGTGGAGGACCAGGCCACCAGGTGGCTATTGTCCACGATGTATTCCTGATCGGGCTTCAACTCGATCTTGTGAATGGCCCCGAAGCTGTTTAGAACGAGCGTCCCATTCCCGCTGATTTTCAGAATGAAGAAACCCTCTCCGCCCAGCAATCCACGGCTCAGACTCTGCATTTTGCTTTCGATGACGATCGCGTCGGCTCCCGCGAGGAATCCGTCTTTCTGCACCATGTACTCGTTCACGCCATCGAGATCCAAGATGACAATTTCTCCGGGCACCGTCGGAGCCAGCAATGCTTCGCCGGGACCACGGCTGGCGCGCAGCGTCTGGAAGAAGAACTTCTCTCCCGTCAGGAACTTTCGCGACAGGGCTCCAAGAAAACCGCCTTCCATCTTGCTTTCAATGTCGATGGTGGGTGAACAAGCCACCATCGCACCCGACTCGGCTTTGATGTTCTCACCAGCCGCCAATTCCACCCGCACCATCGGAAACGCACCAGGATATAAGATTTCGCTCCTCATCTGTTTGTCTCCTTGGAAAGCGGCTTTCCTTTTTGCCTTTTTACTTTTACCTTATCCTTTATCCCGCCACCCATCCATACACTCGATGACTCGGCTCCGGTCCTTCTTCCAGATAGCTCATCCTGAGTTGCCCGAGCACATCCCGCGGCAACTCATTCTGCTTCGCCTTAGCATCGACGCCAAACACACGCGCTGCGTTCAGTCCGAAGATCCGTCCCTTTACCTGGCGCGTGAGCGGCTGGTACCGATGCTGCTCGATCAGCTGATCCGGGATCTGGAACCGCCGAAAGGCTTCGATCTGCCATTGCGGCGTGCCGTACCAAATCGAGTCTGTCCCCCAGAGCACGTGATCGACGCCGAACGCGTCGATGATCTGCCCAAGCACATGCGCGCAAACTGCCGGATGGGTCGTGACGAGCTGCGCAAAGGTCGAGCCGAGCTCCATGTATATATTCTTGATTCCAGGCTGCGCCTGCTTCATGCGGCAAAACTCGGTGGTCCAGGGAATTTCGCCTGTCTTCGCAAACACCTTATCCACCGTCGAGGTGCTCTTCAGCCCCGAGTGATAGACCAGGAAATCGATGTCCGGAAAATCTCTTGCGGCCTTGATCAAATCCTTGGGATGGTTGTAGTCCGGCACCGGCCCAAGGGGAAGTCCTTTGTGGACGCAGATACGCTTGATGTTCAGCTTCCGGGCTTGCTCCAGCATCGGATAGGCGATCTTCTCATCGTCCATCCACCAGCCACGATCGAATCCCTTCGGGCAAGAGCCGGTGTAACACTTCCACGCATCGACTTTGAGCGTCTCCGCCTGCATCGCCATGAAGTCCACATCCGCTGCCCCCAGTTGGGGCGTGGCCAATCCATGTGCGAGCATTCGCTGGGATTGCGCAAGGCGATTGATCTCGTCGCGAATGTGCGCCATTTCGTTCGGCGGCACCACCGCTTCTTGGGGATAGGGTCCCGGGGGCGTGCTGATGAGGCCGATGGTGGTCTCGCTGTCGAGAAACACTTCTTTCACAAAATTCTTCCACGAAAGATCGTCGATGGTGCCTCGATCGCCTGCAAGCTTCGGGTTGAGGCCTGATTCCCGTATCCATCGTCTGAGCGACAGCAGCGCCGGCTTAGAGACGGCACCCTTTCGATTGTCTTCGGCATCGGTCGGATCAAAGTGCGAGCTGACGTAATGCGTCTGCACGTCGAAGATGAAATAGGGCGCGCCCTGCTGCTCGGCAAAGGCTGCCGTTTCAAACAGTTCGATCTCTCCAATGTCAAAGAACTTCCCAAAGACCGAGTTCATGGCCAGCAACGCGGCTGCCAATCCGCCGGTCGTCTTGAGAAAGTCTCGACGCGTGAAACCTCGTCGAATTGCGGTCCGTTCCACGAGTGCGCTGGAGAGTTGTTCAACGCGAGCCTGAGCTGCGGTCCGGCCGAAGGGAGCGAATTCTTCGTTCGACACGATCTGCGTCGGAATGGCGGATTGAAATGTGTTCCCTTTCCTAGCCGTGGAAATGTGTGGAAATGGTGACGATGAGGATGCCATGGTGCCTATTCTTGTGAACGATGTGCGGTGATTCTGTGGAATACCGTGAGCGCTGTCAAGCCACCGGTGCGGGCAAAGGAGTCAGAAACATTTGACCACGGAGGGGTCCGGTGGATTAATTGGACCGGGGTGGGGACTCGGAGCGACTGCCCTCAAGCACGACCGATTGAGCCTTGGGAATTGTTGCGACTATATCGCGCAGGGGATCACCTTCTTGATCTTTGCCGTCTTGCCCGACACTATACATCACACCCCTCTGCTGATCGACCAACATAGGAAGACCGGTAAAGGGATCGTAGTGGGCCTGTCCTGCCTTTGCAAGGCGCGTGAGCACATTTCCCTCTTGTGCCCCTCGTCTGATCCAGACTTGCAGGCTCGCCAGCCGAAGCCGTGCATCGGTTTCCACCATACGCCCAACATAGGGATCCCATGAGGGGAGTGGCTCGATTCCG
>JBKJZK010000252.1:0-2831 GCA_046715215.1 Nitrospiraceae bacterium | reverse complement strand
TCATTCACGTCATGGTGCTCCCCGCAGCCCTGATTGGATTGGCCGGGTTGCATCTCTTCCTCTTTAGATGCGCGGGACCGGGTGGTCCATTCCGAGGTACGCCGGTGGAGCTGAAGGCGAAGACCGACTATTTTTTTCCACGGCAGATTTGGAAGGACGTCGTCGGGATGGCGGTGGTCTTTGCCTCCATCTGTGCGCTGGCTTTCTGGGAGCCGGTGGTTTTGTTGGATGAGGCGACGCCTGACCCGGGCGATTATCACCCGGAACCGGAATGGTATTTCTTGTTCTTATTCCAGCACCTGCGTCTGAGAATGTTTTCCGGTGAGTTTGGGCAGTTTCTCGGTGCGATAGCACTTCCCAGTCTCCTTGGGGTCTTGCTGGTTGCGTTGCCCTTCATCGACCGCGACCCTGAGCGGAATATTTTCAAGCGCCCCATAGCCCTTACCGTATGGGTGTTGCTCATGGTTTCGATCCTGATTTTTACGGTCTCGGCCATTATCAATCGAGAGTTTTTGGACTAGCAGGATGCTGAAAAAGTCCGCCAGCCTATGGAGATCGTGAGACGTGAAAGGTGAAACGTGAAACGTAACACGAAGATTACCGGGTCTGGTCTTAGCCGTAAACGATCGGCTCCGTCTTCCCAGAAGATGCGTCTCACGTTTTACGTTTCACCTTTCACGAACGGCAAGGACGGACTTTCCCCACATCGTTGGGTACTGGCATGAACGATCAGATGTCCCCCTCAAAGCTCGGGCTCGGCATTCTCTGGCCTGTCTTCTGGACCGGCTTGCCGATCAAGCTTGCCCTCGCCGTGCTGTTTCTGGCATTCGGGATCTTGCATTTTGAAACCAGAATCGCTCTCGCGTTCTTGATGCTCCTGACTAGTCCGGTCACGGTGTTTGCTCTTCCAACGATCACTATGGGATTGGATTCGCACATCGGTGAAGGCGTCGGCATCGCGTTGCTGTTCTTGCTGGCGATTCCGATCGACATCTGGGCGTTCGGGGTCGCGGGACGAACATTTTTCCTTGAACGGTTGCGGCGAGAACCGCCAGATGGGTTGGGGCTGACCCTCTGGTGGAAGTGTGCATTGGTCGGCGCCGTCTTTGTGCCCATCCTCTGGGTGGCTGAGAGTGCAATCACCGAAGTCGCGATCTCTGCTGCCCATTCGATGTTTGAGACGGGTTTTCTGGAGGGAACTCCTGTTCCGGAGCGGATCAGCATTGAGCTGACCCTCTGGGGCACTGTGGCCACAGGGGCGCTTGTGTTGTTGCTAATCATCGGTTTCTCGCTCGTGGGACGGGTGATCCGTGGCACGGTGCAGTCGGCACGGCATGCCTCAGAGAATTATGAAGGGCTGATTGCCCGCTGGGATCTGATGCGGGTGCCGGCGGATCAAGGATTGATGCTGACAGCATTGTCCGGTGTGGCCGTTGTGTTGTCGCTCCTGTTCTGGTCTTCTCTCCCGGTGTTTACACCGCACCCGCACGACTGTTGCAAGAAGGAGGAAGTGAAGTTAGCGCCTGCGTTCAAACCGCTTGAGACGCTGAATAAAGACGAGAAAATGATTGCGCAGCTTGCGGCGCGGGTCGAGTTGCTGGTAGAACAGCGGGCGGAAGCCGAACTGGAAAAAGAGAAGAGTAAGAAAAAAGGCGAAGCAGGCAAAGAAGCAGTGAAGGCACCGGAAGAAACAGAACCGGCTCCGCCTGCCGCCATGAAACCGTAACACGGGAGATGATGAGGTGAGGGCGATGCGACATCAGGGTGGATGGATTCAGCGGCTTCTCCAGACCGGCAAGGATCATGGAGGGACGCTCTCGATGCTCGTGCTAGCAGCGGGCCTCCTCAGCCTTCCCGCGCTGGCCTTTGGGGCGGATGCCGCGCCGGCAGCCCCGACCGAGTATCGTGACATTCCTTACGTCGGCAGCCGTAACGTGATCTGGGTTGTCGCGCAGCTCCATTTGTTGCTCGCGGGATTTGTGTTGGGTGTGCCGATCTTCGCCTGGTTGTGCGAAGTCGTCGCCTGGAAGACCGGCGAAAAGCGCTACGACAAATTAGCCAAGGAATTCACCAAGCTCCTGACCTCCGCTTATGCCACAACGGCGCTCTTCGGCGGCATTCTGCTGTTTCTGCTGATCTCGTTTTATCCCAAGTTGATGAACTACCTGACCGATATTTTCTTCCCGTCGTTTATTGTCTATTGCCTCCTCTTCCTGGTCGAGACCGCAACGCTGTACCTCTATTGGTATGGCTGGGATGCGATGCAAGACGGCGGCAAGAAGACGTTTCATATTTTCCTCGGCTTCATGCTGAACTTCTTCGCGTTCTTCATCATGATCGTGCCGAACTCCTGGGCGACGTTCCAGGCCAGTCCGGTCGTGCTTGCCGAGGGATCGGATATCGCACGGGCCTGGGCCGCGACATGGAATCCGACCTGGTGGCCGGTGAACATTCACCGCATCATTGCGATCGTGGTGCTCGGTGGGTACATCTGCGGCGCCTATGCCGGGATTCGCTATTTGTCTGCCAGGAACACGGAAGAGCGGGACCACTACGACTGGATGGGCTATGTCGGGAACTTCATCGGCGTATTCGGTCTGTTGTCGCTCCCGTTTGCCGGCTACTGGCTCATGCGTGAAATTTACCAGTACAACCAGCAGATGGGTATCACGCTGATGGGAGGCTTCCTGTCGTGGCTGTTCATTCTGCAAGCCATGCTCATCGGAGTGCTCTTTCTCGGATCGAATTATTACTTCTGGCTGGGGATCACCTATCGCATCCCCGGCTCTGAGATCAAATACCGGAAGCCGATGTTGGCGATGTTGATTGCT
>JBKJZK010000251.1:0-7189 GCA_046715215.1 Nitrospiraceae bacterium | reverse complement strand
CCGGAACTCACATCAAGGCCGGCGCTCACCCGCGGCAGGCCAGCGCCGCCGAGGAACGTCCAACGGCAACCACGCTACGGTGCCAGATAGCCCTCGCCACGATTAGGAGCACCGCTGGGCCGTGTCGGGTATCGCGCCTTGTCGCCATTGAGCCGTCCAGTTGGAAGCAGCGCCACAAGGGAGACAAATGTTAACGTGGTGACGAGAAGAAGCCACACGATATCAGTCACGAAGACAATAGGAGCAGCCCCAGAGAAGTACCCCGCAGCGGCGACAAAATTGAACCCCGTTAATGCATAGGTAGTGCAAAAAAGCGGCCAGACGATGACCTTGCGGGGTATGCCGAACTCACCCCGAAGCTCTTCCACAGTGCCCATGCCCACACCCAGGAGAAGATAAAGCCCGCAAGCTCCGTTGGCTACTCGCCAGATCAGGACCTGCTTGTCGGTCGATATGAGGAATACCCCGGCGACGAGTGAGAGGAAAAGGGCCCCCAGCGCGGTATATAAGAGGTGGAACACCGCGGACGATTCGTGAATGCTGAGGTCGCCTTCCGACCGGCGCCCTAGAACAAACACAACGCCGATGAACCCTGTGAGGGTCGCGGCGACTACTGCGAAAGTGTTGAGAAGATCAGCCATACCATCACTTGCGTCCATTATTTATTTCGCTCCATAACTCCGACGCTGAGCCACACGAGCTTTGCGAGCGTCGGACTCCAACTGGCTATTAGGCCTCGCGGTTCTCACGCTTCGCCTTTACTCACCCTACGTTATCGGAACAACCAACGCCACTTTGCCTGACCGGAATTCACGTCGAGTCCCAGTAAGTCGCAGCTAAGCTTTGCTTTGCAGTCGCCGAAGGATGGCATAGAAGGCTGGCACCTTCACCACTTCACCCGTCGGGAGAGTATGCACCGTCTGAATATGACTCTTGCCGGTGCGAAGAAGCGTAAACCGATCCGGTGGAAACAGCCTCTCTAAGTCATTTTCATTCACCATGCCCGGCGTAATCTCATGCTGGAACACCCGCGCAAGGCCGGGGGGTGGTCCATACTGCTTAATCAGCTGGGCAAAGAAGGGCTCAGCTGCTGACGACAGTTCGATAAGATACAGAGTCCCTTTTGTCCCAAGTAGCCGCCCGAGACTCTCTATCGCGGTCTCGTGATCTGCCGGAGAAAGTTGATGCAACACCGCCCGCATGTAGAGATTGGCATCGCCGATTTCCTCGTGGAGAGCTTGGGCAGCATCAGGGCTAAGTACATCGAGAATCCGATACGAGATGTTGGGGGCAGCATTCTTTGTTTGGGCAATCGCAACTGCCGCGGGTGAAATTTCAGTACCCATGACCCTTGCAAAATGATTCGCAAGAAAGCGCGTTTGTGTTCCGTTGCCACAGCCCAGATCGATCAACGGGAGCTGTGGGTCCATCGAGCTTCTGAACAGAGCCAAATCCTGTTGGGCCGCATGAGCAGGATCGGCATCCCAAAATATTTCACCAGGTGCTCCGGTCGAGGTACTCCAAAAACTCTCCCAGGATGTCAGGTAACGATTCGCTGATGTCATCTGCATTCTCCTTTGTTTGATAGATATATGAGTGTCAGGATTACACGCCCGTGCGTAGAAAGGTATTTTCCTTTAGGCCACAGTCGCGATGGCTTCCCGACTCGCAGGCAAGAATGCCTCCGCTGGAAGGATGTTGTACCGCCTCCGCAGTTCCTCCACCTGCTCACCCATCACAGGCCAGTAGTCCCATCCGTCGTTCAGATCCACGTTCATCGCGGCCCCCCGCCGAATCGCGATCAACGCCTTCCCCGGGTTGAAGAATCCCGTTCTGGCCTTAGTGATGGGTGTCATACGGATGCCCACGTGGAATTGCAGCAGGACAAAGAAGACGAAGAGCCACGGGTCGCGCCGCTGGAAGCCCGCGCTGAAACAGGCGACTTGGACTTCTCCTTCCGGCTCCGTTCCATAGCCGGATAACACGTGCGCGCAGTCGTGAAACAAAATGGGTTCAGGCGCGCCACCCTTTTCCCCCGGCAGGGCGAACCCATTCTTGCGACAGTATTCCCAATGGGTCCGCCCCAGTGAACCGGAAGGATACTGTTCCAAGGCCTGATAGCGGGCCGCGAGCGCCGTATCTTCGTACTTACCGATCATCCCGCGCATAAACTTGTAGATGCCGCGAATGCCCTTCGTGTTCCAGATTTCGTTGACTTTGTTTCTCAGCCAGAATCGGCGCGCCAGATCGAGGCGCAGCTGAAAGATCTCTCCCTTGAGGACATGCCGCAGGCCCTGCACCTCGGGAGCGCCGACCTCCAGCGCCTGCGCGAATTGCTCGACCAGGTCTGTCTCCTGGGCGTTGGCTTTCCCGTCAATGAGGGACATCACGATTAATCCCTGCACCAGTTGCTGGCGGAGCTGCGGATCCGGAAATTCCCGGGCCAGATCCGCCGGCGTGATAGGCGAAAGTTGTTCCTGCGCATGTGTGGTGCCGAAGATCTGTTGGACCGACGCCAGCAGATGCAGTTCCGCATCGTCGAGCGTTCCATCCGCCAGAGCGACGGTTTTCATGGCGCGCAACCCCCAATAGGCTTGTTCAGAACTCGGGATCTTTAGTTCCATCGTCACCTCCTCAAGTAAGAACTATTTCGGTATGACAATCAGGCTGGAATCGTTTGCCTCTTGTCCGCATTATTCATGACAGTTCGTCGCGAATCGTGCCGTCGCCATGCGGGACAGGCGCGCGGAGCCGTGAGACGGAGCCGTGCCACGCCTGGGAGTTCCGAAGGGGGTGCGCCCCCTTCGTGGGGATTCTCCAAGGGGGCTGCCCCCTTGGAGGAGTGGGCGAAGCAGGCTTCAGAGCCGAGCCTACGACGGGAGGGAGGCATAGTTGAAACAGTATGTTGACCGACCGAACGGCGAGCCCGCCTGCCTGGACGACGTCCGTCCATACTGCTTCCAGGTGCGTCGTCACCGCGTGCGAGGTCGAGCGCCCTTTGCATGATATGGCGCGAAGAAGGAGTTCCATATTGGATTTCGACTTCCATCCTTCGCGATTGGAGCAGAAACGTTCATGAGTAATTCGGGCTACGGCAGTGTATAGGTCATCTCCGGCCAATGCGCACTTCCGTGGATCCGTCCCGCTTTCTCTTGCTCAATATAGATGGCGGCGACGAATGGCGTCGTCCCCGTAATACCCTTGAATCCTCCTCTTCCCCAGACCCACGTCATCTCGCCTTTGCATTCGCCTTTCTTTCCAACACATCGTATCTCTACGTACGCGAGGTCCTTGTCTTCATGGGCTCTGAAGATGCAGACGCCCGTCTTCGGTCCCTCTTGATTCTCACTGATATGGAGAATCGCCTGACAATCCATTTTGCCCTTATGGATCTGCGGCGGTGCCGAGCCCACTGGAAGATGCTTCACGAGGATGCTTCCGGTAATCGCGCCTCTAAAGATTCTGTCCCCATCGCCCAGATCATCGATGACGCCTTGTCCCGTCCAACTCATGGTCGCATGGCCTGCTTCGATGGTTGTTGCCTCGGCTCCGCAGAAGAGTCCTATGCTCATGACGAGGAAGGTGACTGTCCGAATGATGGATTGCCTGAATTGCATGATTACTCCTTTCATAATATACGGCGCCTTCAGTCCCAGGCATGAGGGAGAAACAGAGCGTCGGTGAATAAAGAGCCCCACCCTTCCAAGTGGGGCTTTCAAAAATATCTTTACCTCTTCCGCTTGACGCTTCTTGGCTTCACGAAACCGGCTATAAGAAAACTTAAGAGGACATTCGGATTTTCTTGACGCATGATTCGAATAGCCGCTAGCAACAATTCAAAATGCCCCTGTTTCTGTTCCTCACGAAGCGCCTGGCTTCCTACGAACGGAGGACGGTCCACCAATTCCATAGCCACCTCGATCGTAGAAGCTTGTACCCCAGCCAGGCCACGAGCAGCAGGCCGAGCAGTGGGATGGCCACGGTGCGTACCAGCTGCTGATAATCGGTCATATGGACCCGCAAGAGATACTGCGGGCGCTTCATCAGATTCTGCTTCTCCGCCGCGATGGTAACCGTATAGAGGCCCTCGTCCAGCCGGACGTCGCCTCTCAGTACGCCGTCCGGGTGGAGGCTCGGACGGATATCGGCCACAATCTGATCCGCATCAGTGCTCCCGTTCCCCTTCACGACCCGCATCCCGACCGGCTCGTTGCGCAGTGACGGGTCTACGAGGTCTACGACCAGAAAGGTCTCGCCTTCCTTGGGAATGTCCGTGCAGTATTGATCCTTCAACTGGTATTGCGGTTGGTAGGCGTTGAAATGCACCACCTTCTCCCCGACCCGGCGCAGGCATGGGTCGTCTTCTCCGCTCACTGTGCCATGGGCCGCGGCTATGCCGGGGTCTAACAGTGCGGCAACCAGAAGGAGCGCCATCGCGGCTATCCCTCTCACGTGTTTCATCATGGCCGAGCCCTCTTGTTTGGGAACTTGCGATGATCCGCTGCTCGCTCCACCCACGGTGACGGTGCTCCGTGCGGCTGAGCGATCCCAGTGCGTAGCATATGGCGCATTACCCGTCCGTGGTCGCTGCTTTTCCCCTCATCTGCTTGTTCCGTTCGACGATCCAGTCAGACACATGTCCACAAGCGACGCAGCGAGTAGCCCTTGGGCAAGGCGCGCATGCGCTTTTACCGTTTCCCATGACCTGACACGACGCTCCAGCATAGCGCCCCTATGCCAGTGCACTCAAGATCATCTGATACATATCGCCTCCTGGTCATCTGGTTTCATCGCCCCACCAGGTCCACTCTTGTCGGGACCCGGCGGACTCCGATCCGGCGCATGCTGGTAGTGCTCAGGGGGCCACCCAATTGACTCCGCGGTCCTTGCAGGATCCCTCGGTTGTGCAGAATGACCGGATCGACAATCTCGCCACATTGCACACAGCGCTGAGCGGTGTAGTCCGACAGATCCTCGCACCACTCAGCGACCATGAGCCCGCTGCAGCGCGGACAACGATCCACGCTGTGGGTTCTTGGCCAGCTTCGAGCCGCTGCATCAATTGATTGCTGTTGTGTTACCGCCAGCGCCGTACCCATCGAGACCTCCTTCAGCGATCCACCGATTTACCTCACGCCATTCATAACATTGAATGGCAACTCGCGTTCCAGCAGGCTCTCGCCCGACTTGGATCATCGATGTCATTGACATAAGAGGAGATCGAGCGATCCCGTTCGGGGATGTCTCTTGCGAAAAAAAGAAGTGCCGAGAATAATCTGCCGACTCGACGGCACGGTGCCGAAATGTCGGTGCGAGCAAAAATTCCTGGTGGTGATTCGTGAAGCGTCTGTGAAATGCGAGCTATGAAGAGGTGATTATACGAAATGGTTAAGACGGGCGAGAGATACCGAGCTTCTGCATTTTTGATTGGAGGGTCGTCCGCTTCATGCCAAGCCTGGCAGCGGCGCCCGCAGGACCACCGATGATCCATTCCGACTCGCGAAGTGCCTTGAGAATGTGTTCGCGTTCGGCTTGTTCAAGCGTCGTAGTCCCGGAGTTCGTGACGTGACCCGGCGCCCGCTTTAATTCGGCGAGCGACACAAATAGATCCGATCCTTGAGTAAGAATCACTGCTCGCTCTATGAAGTTCTCCAGCTCCCGCACGTTACCGGGCCAGTGATAGGCTTGAAGCGCTTTCATAGCCTCCGACGGAATCGTCTCGATGCGCTTCTTCATCCGTTGGGCGAATTTCTGAGCAAAGTGTCGAACCAACAAGGGAATATCTCCCGGGCGATCGCGCAGGGGAGGGACGGTAATCGGAAAGACCTTGAGGCGATAAAACAGGTCGCTGCGAAACTCCTGTTCCTCTACCATCCGATCGAGATCGCGGTTGGTCGCGGCGATGACGCGGACATTGACATGAATCGTCCTGGTGCTGCCCAGGCGTTCGAACTCCTGCTCTTGGAGCACTCGGAGCAACTTGACTTGTAATTCCAACGGAATCTCCCCCACCTCGTCGAGGAAAATCGTCCCGCGGTCGGCCAGCTCGAACCGGCCGAGTTTGGTGGCAATCGCGCCGGTGAATGCGCCTTTTTCATGTCCAAAGAGCTCGCTTTCCAATAGCCCCGTCGGAATCGCGGCGCAATTGAGCTTGACGAATGTTCGCTCTCGCCGACCGCTGCTATTGTGAAGCGCCCGCGCAACGAGTTCCTTCCCGCTCCCTGTTTCACCTAAGACCAGGACCGTGGAGTCAGTCGCAGCCACAGTCTGGATCTCTTTGAGGAGCAGTTTGAGCGCCCGGCTGTCACCGACGATTTCCTCGAAGTTGTACACTGTCTGGATTTCCTCCTCCAGGTACAGCTTTTCCTTTGCCAACTTATCCTTCAACAAAGAGATTTCCTGATACGCGATGGAGTTCGCAGCGGCGAGCGCGACCTGCGCGCCGATTCGGCCAAACAGTTTCGCATCGTCCTCGGTGAAGGCACTCTCGTGCATACTGACGACGCTCAACGTGCCTAGTGCTCGCCCCTGCAAGATAAGTGGAACAGCACATCCCGATTTCAGGCCTTCAGCATCTGCCCGTTTTATGATCTCTGCGGGAAACTCCGTGAGACTGAGACTTCTGATCAGAACTGTCTGCTGAGTAGTGAACGCCAACCCTTCCGGGGTTCCTTCCAACGGAATTGGATCTCCCGCCTCGACAAAGTCTTGATTGGTAGGGAAGTCCAGTGCATGAGCCCGCAACTGGTGAGTAGCAGAATCATAGAGACAAAACCACGCGAAATCGTGCGGGATCACACGACCGAGGCAGGCGGAGATCGCTTTCAGGATTCCTCGCAATTCGAGGTTCGAAACGACGGCGTTGTTGATCTCGAGCAACAGGTTTAGTCGGTCTCGTTCTCGGACCAGGGCCTGCTGCGATGCTTCTGCGTTTCCGAAATTGAGCACGTTGTCCACGGCCACGGCAACCTGTTTGGCCACTTGCTGTAGGAATTCCAGGTCCGTTTCACCATAGGCCTCTTTCTGCAAGCTCAAAAATCCCATCGCGCCCAACCGCCGCACCGCGGTCGTCAGGGGAACGACGCAAAACGAGTTCACACCGTCCTCGCTCATGTGTTCAGTGACCTTCGGCCAGCGACGTTCTTCGGCAAGATCCGGCACTATGATGGGTTCCTGCGTCTGCCAGACC
>JBKJZK010000250.1:0-2027 GCA_046715215.1 Nitrospiraceae bacterium | reverse complement strand
CGTGTTGGGTGTGGTGAATGAGGAGGGCGACTAGACCGTCATCATTCCTCCAGCCCGACTACCCTCTTCCAACATTTCTTGCGGCTCTGCCCTACCTGTCCCTCATTCCAAAGGGGAGGAGTCTTTTCGAAGCTGAAAGCTATCCGAAATCCCCTGCCTGGGCGAAGCGCACTTGCAGCTCCGCATAGGTTTTCGTCACCGGAAATTGAGGAAACTCCTTCGGCAGATGATCGGGCGGACAGAAGAAGAACCCGGCGTGGGCTTCTCCCAACATGGCGGTGTCGTTGTAGGCATCGCCGGCGGCCAGGACGTAAAAATTGAGCGATTTGAACGCGGCCACCGAGTGTGTCTTCTGATCCCGCATCCGCAGATGGTAGTTGACAATGCGACCGGCTTGATCGATCTCCAGCTGGTTGCAAAAGAGCGTCGGGAATCCCAGTTGGCGCATCAGCGGTTGGGCGAACTGATAGAACGTATCGGACAAGATGATCACCTGGCATCGCTCGCGAATCCAGGCCACAAAATCGACGGCCCCTTCCAGCGGGCCCATCTTATCGATGGCGCTCTGAATATCGTGAATGGTGAGCTTATGCTGATCCAGAATGGCCAGGCGCCGTTTCATCAAGGCATCGTAATCCGGCATCTCGCGGGTTGTAATTTTTAGTTCGTCGATGCCCGTCTTGAGCGCGACGTTGATCCAGATCTCCGGCACCAACACTCCTTCGAGGTCCAAGCAGGCGATTACAGGTTTTTGCATTCGCGTTTCTCCTTTGACGCCATGTGCAATGCGAATGTGATTAAGTGATGAGTGGAAGACGATCAGGCTAACACTTAGCGGCCCATCACATCACTTCTTCGTAAACGCCTGGCTTAGAAACCGCCACATGTTGTCGAGGACCTGGTCCAAGAGGGCTGAACCAGGCCAGGTCCGTCGGGATTCCTCTTCGTGTCGCTCGGCCCACTCCAAGGCCATCGGGAGCGGGATGAGTCGAGGTGGAGAGTTGGTCAAGGTTCCCCAGACCAGCCCCAGGATGGAACCAATTCGCATCGAGACCGGAAGAGGCGTGACCGGGTTCTGCATCAGATCCTGGCACAGTTCCGCAGGCGAGGTGACGAGGAGTTCTCGGCAGGCGGCCGGTCGTGACTCGTAAATCGAACACATCTCATTCTCTAAATAGGGGCAAGGGATTCTCAAGGCATAGTAGGCCCGGTTGACCGGATCAAGTTCCTCATCCGGCACCGGCCTGGAGGCCTCTGCAGCGTCGTTGAGCCGATCCCACAGACCCTCGCGCTTCAAGCGATCCTTCGTGTCACTGAGGCGGTTGAGCAGATGGGTTCGTCGATCCGTCGGCAGCTGCCCCACATACTCCCGCAGCGCAAACGCTTCCGGAGCGGAGAGCGGAACCAGCATGCGGCAACAGGCGGCGCAGCCTATTTGGCAGGAGATGGTTTGGCCTGCTGCAATGGCGTGCTGGACTTCCAGCTGCGCGGCTTCCTCGCCCAGGCGGCGCGTGACCGGGACAATCGCGGTGATAGGGATGAATCCCGTCGGCACGTCGATGGCCGTGGTCAGCCGTCCGGCGGGGGTGTTCAGCGCCACCTCAAATCGTTCGACCATCAGAACCCTTTGCCCACATTATTTATGAGCGCTTCTGCTGCAATCGCCAATGGATGGGCTAGAGGCGCGGGGCCGGAGGCCAGCGGCAACCAGAAAGAATGTCTTTCCTCTCGACTCGCGCCCCCCGCCTGGCTGTTATGCGATTTCGCCACGAACCGTCATGAATAATGCGGGTCAGCCTCGTGCCATTTTCCTGTCGGCATCATAGAGAACCGTTCGTTGTCTGGTCAACCGCACGACCTTGACAGGCTGCTGAAAATGTCCGCCAGCATCGTTCTCGGCTCATCGAAATCCTCAACGGGGACCCGGCCGCCTCACCAACTCGGCGGCGCGCACAGACTTGGTGCTCCTTATTCGTCGCACCGTGCGCCCCCGAAGGTACGTCTCCGGTTTCGACTCGCCTGCGGCC
>JBKJZK010000249.1:0-6877 GCA_046715215.1 Nitrospiraceae bacterium | reverse complement strand
CGCCAATCCCGGTCACCATATTGATCGTGGCCGATTCGTCCGGCTCGAGAGTGATCCGACACCGGATGGCGACAATCGGATCGAGCACGGAGCCCTCGCTTCCGGAAAGCGCCGCCGGATCGTGCGTCCCTTGTCGCGTGCCGGAGTCACGCATGGCTTGTGGATCGGCGGCGGTGCAGCCGCGGCCGATGAACTGTAACCTATCCGTCTCGTAGGACATCGTTCCGATGTCCGCTCCATGCACGGCCATGAGATGACACATCCATGGCGAATGTTCGTCGAGGGAGCGGGGGCGGCGAGTGCAGAGAATCGCCTGCCGCTCAGGGATGATTTCGGTCTGAACAAAGAGATTGCTGAACGCCGGATGCAGCGCGTCAGCGGCAGAGGATGTGAGTACGACTTCCGCGTAACTGGTGATCTCTATCGTTCGGCTGGTCCGTGAGCCGTTGGTGATGCGGGTTCGACGCAGTTCGATGTCATCTTCCGGCGACACCACAATCTCGGTATACGTCTCGACATCATGGTCACAGCGGCGAAACTCAGCCCGTCCTTCAGAAAAGATGACTTCGTAGTTCGTCGGTGGCTGTAGCGTCGGCTGGTAGGCCGTGGACCAAAACTCCCCGCTCTTCACGTCGCGGATGTAACACAACGTGCCCCAGTTGTCGCGGGTACTGTCTTCGCGCCAGCGTGTGACGGCCATCTCTTTCCAACGGCTGTACCCGCCCCCCGCGTTCGTGATCATCACGTGGTAGCGGCCGTTCGACAATAACTGCACTTCCGGAATCGGCGTGTGAGGGCTTTTAAACCGGCGCAACGGCATCTCTGCATCATCGGAGGCCGTGCGCAGGTCGGAGAGTTCGGCGGTGGGCGAATAGAATGCCGTAGCCTTTGGAATCCGCTCCTGAAGCAACAGTGTGGTCGCCTGGAACAACGGATACGACTCGAAGCGTTTCTGCATAGGACGGTCTAGGAGGAGATAGGCCAGTGAAAGCAAACTCATGCCCTCGTGATGAGCCATGTAAGACCGAACCACCGAGCTCGATTGTCCGCGTGGGAGACGGGAAGGGGTATAGTCGATCGCTTCATATAAACCGAATGGTCCTTCGAGCCCGGCCGCAGCGAGTCGCTGCAGATTCAAGCACGCGTCCTCGGGCGCGACCATCAGCGCGAGCGCCGAGGCATAGGGCGCAATGACCACATCATCGGCAAGTCCGCGCTTGAGTCCCAGGCCGGGCACGCCGAATGCGCGGTATTGGTAGTTACGATGCACGTCGACCGTGTTGTAGCCGGATTCAGAAATGCCCCACGGGACACCGCGCTGCCTCCCATACTCTATCTGTCTCTCCACCGCCGCCTTGCAGGTCTGGTCGAGCAGCGTGTTGTCGTAGGTCGGCATGACCAGCAGCGGCATGAGGTACTCGAACATCGACCCGCTCCATGAGATGAGCACCGGCCCTCCACCGGCTGTCGTGAGCAGGCGCCCAAGGGCAAACCAGTGCTCCTGTTGCAGTTGTCCCTGCGCAATCGCCACGAAACTGCATAATCTCGCTTCCGAAGCCAACAGATCGTAGTAGCTCGAGTCCCGCCGGCGCTCGCCGACGTTGTAGCCGATCGCCAGCAAATGACAGCCCTTATCGAACAGGAAGTCATACTCCATCTCACTGAAGCGACTGACTTGGCGTGCGAGTCCTTCGATGGTTGCGATTCTATCTCTGGCACGCTGGCTGGCTTTCACAATGAGTCGTTGCAGGTCGCCACCCCACGTGTTCTCCTCGTGCGTCGCCTCCGAGCCTGACCGCTGTTCCATTGCCGGCAGACATGCCTCGTCGAGTCGTGTCAATTCGCGTAATGTGGGAATGTCGTCGATGGGGCCACATTCGCTGAGCGTATTCTGTGAGGCGGACAGCATGGCCCAGGGAGCGAGGAACATGAGGTCAGCGAGGGCGTCCCGGCATTGCCTAGCTAGGGCGCGCGCCCACCAGGTCGCTGTGCCCTCGGGGGCAGCTTTCAAGCTAGCGAGTATTTCATCGGCGGTCGTCGTCAGCCGGTCAAGGCAGAGCCGTGCCGCCGTGAGCGTTGTCGGCCGGGACTCGCACGCAGACTCCAGCTGGTTCCCAAATTCAGCGAGGTGGTCCGGAGGGGTTCCCTCTACAGCATCCTCGAGGACTTTGAATGTGTCGCTGAGCCCATCAAAAAATCGCGACCCCAGGATTTTCTGATCGGGGAGTGCGAGCAGCCCCGGCCGCAGTGTCAGCAGGTGACCCGCAAGGTTTCCGCTGTCCACCGTCGACACGTAGGTCGGCAGCAGCGGTTTCAGAGATTGCGTGTCGTACCAGTTGTAGAAGTGGCCTCGGTGCCGTTCCAACGCCTCCATCGTGTTGAGCGCATTTGCCGTGCGTTCGATAAGTTGTCCGGCCGACATGAAGCCGAAGTCGTACGCGGACAAGTTCGCGAGCAGCGCCAGTCCCATATTGGTCGGCGACGTGCGATGCGCGACCGTCGCGACGGGATTCTCCTGATAGTTATCAGGCGGTAGCCAATGATCGTCAGGACCGACGAACTGTTCGAAGAACGCCCAGGTCTTTCGGGAAAGTTTCCGAAGGAAGAGGGTCTGGTCGTCCGTCAGACTTGCTTCGTGCCGAGGGAGTGGCCGGCTGATCCACCACGCGAGGGCAGGGGAGGCGAACCAGAGACCGAGAATGGGCATCGTCACGACGAACGCCACAGGCTCCGATAGTGTCAGATAGATTGCCGCGGCAACGGCAAGGACGGGCCCTGTCCACATCGCTCGACAGTAGGCGACGAGGTCCGTACGGCGATCGCGGTCCGGGTCGCTTGACGGACGCCATTCAAGCAGTCGAGTATGCGTGAACAGCATCCGCCAGATCGTGCGCACAATCGCATCCAGACTGAAGAACGCCTCGTAGGGAAGGAACACGACCGTCAATGCCGCCTGGACGGCGTGCCGGCGGGCCGAGCCTAGTGCGGCGTCGACATGCTGCCTCAGCAACAGACCCTCCGGCTTCCGACATAGATCCAAAATGGCTGCAAGCAACGGAGGAATCAGGATGATTCCGATCACCGCCATGGTCCACAACCAGAACGGGGACAAGACCGTCCAGCCCAGCAGCAACAGGACGGTCAACGCCGAAGGCACGAGGCTACGCCGAAGGTTATCGAAGAGCTTCCATCGGGACAGCCCAGAGAGTGGATTCTTCTGACGACGCGCGCCGGAACCGGGAACGTGCGGCAGGAGCCACCCCGCAAGCTGCCAATCTCCACGGATCCAGCGGCGCCGCCGGCTCACGTCCACGCGGTAGCTAGAAGGATTCTCCTCGTACAACTGCACATCGCTCAACAGCCCCGCCCGCGCGTAGCACCCTTCCAGAAGATCATGGCTGAGAATCCGGTTCTCGGGGAAGCGACCCGTGAGCGCTCGTTCGAACGCGTCCACCTCGTAGATCCCTTTGCCGATGAACGAGCCTTCACTGAACAGGTCCTGGTATACATCGGAGACGGCGCGCGTATAGGGATCGATGCCTAGCTCGCTCCCGTTGAGTCGCGCATACCGCGACCGGTTCGTGCCAGGCAGACTCACGGCGACGCGTGGCTGCAGGATTCCATACCCTTCAGAGACTCGCTGTTTGGCTTCGTCGTACCGCGCACGATTCAGCGGGTGCGCCATCGCGCCCACGAGCTGCCGCGCCGCATCGCGCGGCAGTTGTGTATCCGTGTCGAGGGTGATGACGTATTGAACGGCCGACAGCACGGCAGTATCACCGACGATGAGTGAAAAGCGATTCCCTGCTTCACTCAGCGCCCCGCCGCGCAGAAGCGCATTCACATCCGCAAGCTTGCCTCGTTTCCGTTCGTAGCCCATCCAGATTCGTTCGCCAGGATTCCACCGGCGAGGGCGATGAAACAGGAAGAACGCATCGCGTGTCGCCTCTCTGTATTTTTCGTTCAGTTCTTCGATCCTCTTCTGGACCAGACGCACCAGGGGTTCATCTTCCGGAAGCGTTTCCTCGTGCGCGTCTCGAATATCGGTCAACAGGGAAAAGTGCAGGTGGTCGTCCCGATTGGCCAGGAACCGGACTTCGAGCGCTTCGATCAACTCCTCGATGTGTTCAACGCTGCTCAGCATCGTCGGGACCACGACCAGCGCGCGCGATTCCTGGGGGATACCCTCGGAGAAGTCCATGCGCGGCAGCGCATGCGGCGTCACCAGGACGGTCACAAGCCAATTCACCAGCGCGACCGCCAGTTGACTTGTACAGAGTAACGACAGGAGACCGACCAGTGCGAGGAACCAACCTTCCACATCCTCGGTATACGCCTGGGCCAGTAAGCCGCCGGTGAAGACTACCGTCATCAAGACGATCGTCCCGACATAGAGGAGCAACGGAAACCGGTCGCTCGATCGATGAAGTGCGTCAGATGTGGAGAGGCGTACCTCCGCCGTTCGTTCGAGCTGGGGTACTCCCTTGTAGATCAGGTAGAAACCGACATGGGCCTCTCGGTCGTCGCCGCCGTTCTTGTCCGCACCCTGCTGCGCCAGGTGAATCGCCAGGCGCGCCACTTCGCGTTCCGAGTGCCTACTGCTCCTCGCCATCTTTTCCACCTCGTGACGGTAGCGATCGCGAGTGGCAAAATCCATCTTGCCGTAGGCGGCGCCGGGATCCTCACGCAGCGTCTCCTCCACCACGCTCATCGTCTCAACGAACGTGCGCCAGTTCATCGACCCCAGAAATCGAAGACTGCCGATGGTGTTGCTGATGGAGACCTGGTCGACGGCCTGCTGCTGGTTTTCCGACTGCACCGACTGCTCAATCGTCAAGCCGGACTCGGCGAGCCGCTGCTCGATCCAGGTGAGCGGCAATGCCAAGGCGGAGCTCTGTCCCTGCAACCGGCGCGCGAGCTCCGCCACAAACGCACTCGCCATTGGGGGGCTCGACCGCGCCATGTCCGCGATCACCAGAATCAGATTCTTCGGATCCTTCTCGGCCATCTTCACCATCTGATCCGCCCAATAGTCGGCGCGATTGCGGTCGATCCTGTGGGCAGCGATCCGCGTTGCCGCGCGCCGGAGATTCTCGATCAGCGCCAGGCGGAGCATGATAGGGATAGCCCATAATTCGCCTAACGTGAGACCGGTGATCGTCTGGTAGGCGGCAACGAATCTGCTGAGGCTTCCCGGATCGACCCGTCCATCGCCGTGCGAGATCGTTTCGAGCGCGATGTCATACACGCGCGGAAGCCCAGGCGATGAGCCATTCAGTAACCGAGGCAGCTCACGGCTGTACCCCTTGGGCAAGTGTCTCTTGGCCGTGCGAATCTGCTCTTCAATGAGATAGAAGTTATCGAGCAGCCATTCCCCGGCCGGCGTAATCCGGCGGTTCGACTTTACTGCCTCTGCCAATAGATCGCGGACTCCGATCAGGACGTCTTCATTCTCAGCCAGCCTGCTCAGAAGCTGGTCCGGAGCCTGTCCGGGACTCAACTGGTGCAGACCAGCCAGGGTTTTCCCATGTTGCTCCATTTGATCGGCGCTGAAGAGCTCCGAACGCAGGGGTGGCTCGCCGCCGGCGTACTGTTCTGCCAAATCGTTTTCCGGGAAGCTTGCCCTCAAATGGAGCAAGCTGCCGAGATTGATCTTATTGCTTACCTTCACGTGCGAGGTCTCTTTCTTAGCAAGATGCGGAGAAACTATGTTTGCACGCTAGAACTCTTCGATGGTCCGCCTGTCTGAGTGCGGATACGCATAGGCAGGCACGTGTGGCACAACAGGAGAACACTCCCGCCTGACAAGCTGCGCAAGACATGCGAGACCGGCGGGACGGGCGAGGGTTCGACATGATGGAGACCGGGGCACCGAGAAGTCGTCGCCCGCAACTGAAGGGCTGATCAGGAGCCTAAAGTCTAAGCCTTTTCCCCACGCGAGACAAGCAGAGCGATCTCCGTTCAGTGCTGTTTTCTTCAGGGCTAGGGGTCTCTCCTAGTTTTCCCGAACAGGCGCTTGCCGTACGAGGCGAGCATCACACCGCATTACCGGAGAGGATCGTATGTTGCTGACAGATTCTATTGAATCGGCTATCCGTCAGGGACTCGCTCGGGCCGGCGCCTGCACGCTTGAAGAACTCAACGAAAGGCTACGCTACTATTCATGGAACCAGGTGTGTTGAAGAGGTTGTCCGGGTCGGTGCGCGCAAAGAGGCGCGTATCCGTGCGTCTTTCATACTATGAGGCCAGGGCCTTGCTAAACGAGTTTGCAAACAGAGTAGGAGAATATCCTTGCCGCATCATGTGGTCAACAAATCCGTCAAGGAGGGAGATATTTTCCGGTGTCATGCCCTGCATATTCCATTTGGACATATTGCGCGGGAAGGATTGCCGATGGGCATGCACGAATTCGTGCGGGTGGCAATAGAACACCGGCCGCGAAGCACGCTGAGAGATCCGGCGGACCATCCACTTCATCACCGGCAGGCCGAGTACCCGGAGCGTAGCCATGTTGATGGGGAACAGGAACGCTGAGGGGGCCATCTCGATGAGCGAGCTGTGTCCCGGCAGGCGCAGGTGGGATGACGAGAGGCGGTACGGCTCACTCGGCGCACGAAAGTATTTCAGGTAATGCACCCGTCCGAAGCCGCAATCAAACCGCCGCGCCGGCACAGATGAATCGTAACGATATCCCTCGGCTTCGAGCGCGCGCAAAGTCGTTTCGCTGATCCACAAGCTCGGTGCGCGGAAGACGACGGGGCGAACCCCTGAGGCTTTCTCCACGGCCTCCGTGGCCAGCCGGATCCATGCTCGTTGCTGGTCATAACTGGCCGATCTGAAATCCTCGTCCTTCTCGAGGCCACCATGTTCCCACCCA
>JBKJZK010000248.1:0-5425 GCA_046715215.1 Nitrospiraceae bacterium | reverse complement strand
GCGCAAAGGCTGCTACGGCATCGGTGGTGGCGTGACGTTTGAGGTGTAACTCCCCGATTGAATTGAAGATACTCCCATCGCCCGGCGACTCGGCGGAAAGCCTCTTCCATTCATTGATGGCAGCGTCGAATTGGCCCCGTGACGCAAAGAGCTGTGCGCTATGCAATACACTACTGCGGTCGATCGCCAAGTCAAACCTCCCTCACCCGCATTATTCATGACGCTTCTGCTGCAAGCACGGATACGCGGCTGCGACGAACCTTCATGAATAATGCGGGCTAACGATCAAACGCTAACAGTGTCAATGGACATTGTCAACGAAATGGGGCATTTGTGGGGCATTTGGATGCGGGGATACTCAGCAGAAATACGAAGGCCTACCCCGACATGAAAGGCAGGCCTCCGGTGACACAATCCCGCAGAATGAAAACGTCAAGTCTCTGCAACGGCCATCTTCAAGACGTTCGAAGCCTGAGGCCCCTTTGCGCCTTGCACAACCTCGAACTCGACGTTTTCTCCCTCTTTCAAGGTCTTGAATCCTTCTCCTTGCAGCGCGGAATAATGTACGAACACATCATCCCCGCTTTCAAGGCGAATGAACCCGAATCCCTTGCGATCGTTGAACCATTTGACCGTACCTTTTGTCTTCACAAAAACACTCCTTTCCTCAACGACCACGCCTAGTTACGTGGCCGGCTCAGGACCAAAGTTGGCGACATCCCTAATGCAGAGAAAAAGACAGGAAGAAGAGCAGGTTGGAATGACGGGTTCATTGGAGAGAAAAAATCGATCACGAAACCCATCTCAGTTGCAATTCGCGCAGCATGTACCACGGCACCCCGAATCTTGTCAAGCCATTCTTTGCAATATGATCGCGGGCCCTGAGGTAGACAAGCCTCGCCCGCTCGCCTATAGTGTCGCACCGGGTGCGGAGCGTGATTCTTCGAATGTTTCTACGAACGCTGCTGGATCGCTACATCTTCACCGAACTCCTTTCCCCCTTTAGTGTCAGCCTCGGGGCGCTGTGCTTTGTGATGCTCACGCGGGAACTCCTGCGCCTAGTGGAACTGCTGGTCACCAAAGGCGTGGGGATTGTCGCGGTCTTGCAAGTCTTCGCCCATCTAATGCCGTCGTTCCTCGTGTTGACCCTCCCGATCGCCGGGATCATCGCCTCGATCACCGCCTTCGGACGACTGTCCTTCGACAAAGAATTGGTGGCGATGCAGACTGCGGGCCTGAGCCTCATGCGATTGGCTCGCCCCGTGCTGCTCTTTGCCTTGCTCGTGTTCGGCTTGACCTTGTGGTTGGCGCAGTGGGGGCAACCCTGGAGTTCCATAAACCTCAAGAAAGTGGCGCTAAATCTTCTTCGAGATCAGCTCGTCTTGGCGCTGGAGCGGGGAACATTTAACGAGCCCATCCCCAAGATGATGATCTATGTTCCGGATGGGAATCCCGAACAGGCTCCAGCCGGTATCTTCGTTTCCGACGAGCGGAACGCAGATGATCCCCGCATCATCGTGGCGCAGCAGTACGAGGTCTTGATGGATGCCTCTACCAATCAAGTCGCCATACGCCTGCAGCACGGAGTCATTCACAGCCGACCGAATCAGGCTGATCAATACGAGCAAGCATCCTTCGCCAGTTACGATCTGAAACTCTCGCTGAACCAAAGCGGCTACTCAACCACAGAGGAACGTCCGTCGTACGACGCCATTATCGCCCAGCTTGCACAATCCCAATGGCGCGACCCGTCCGCGCTCCGACGATTGATGGAGTATTATAAAGATCTGGCCTTTCCGACCGCTTCGCTGGTGTTTTGTCTCTTAGGCGTCCCAGTCGGCATCGCCTCGAAACGATCCGGTCGAATCGGCGGATTCGCGGTCGGCGTGTTTGTCGTCATCGCCTACTACATGATGAACATCGCCTGCGAATTTCTGGTCACCACGGCAAACCTGTCGCCCTTTGCCGGGGCCTGGATACCGAACGGCATTTTCTCTCTCACCACCGTCGTGTGGTTTTACATCATGAGTCGCCAGTAACCCCATGCCGATTCTCTTCCGCTATCTCCTTCGCGAGTACGGAAAAATCTTCACGATGTGCTTCAGCGGGCTGATGACAATTTACCTCGTCATCGACTTCTTCGAGAAAGTGCGCCGTTTCTTACGCTACGACGCCAACTGGCTCGACGTCCTGACGTATTTTCTTCTCAAGGCTCCCGCGATCTCCTTCCAAATCGCGCCGCTGGCCATCCTGATGGCAACATTGCTAACTTTTGGCTTGCTCTCCCGGGGCCATGAAATCACGGCCATGCGCAGTTGCGGCATTAGTTTACTCTGGATTACTTCCCCCTTTATCGCCTTCGCTGCAGGGATTGCCCTCGTGCTCTTGCTCTTCAGTTCCACCGTCATCCCGCTGGCCGCGAGCAAGTCCGAAGAGATTCGGACCACGCGCATCGAGAAAAAGCCCCCCGCCTCAGCCGTGAAACTCATGCAACCCTGGACAAGAGTGGGAGCCGACAGCCTCATGCATGTCACGAGTGTCTCCATCGGCGGGGAACTCTTGGGCGGAGTGCGTTTCTTTCAGTTCGATCGCAACTTCCAACTGGTCGAGATGACTGAAGCCGACGAAGCCCGCTATAGTGACTCCACGTGGATGCTGTACCAGGGACGGCACCGACGATTTTCTCTCGATGGAGCCGTTTCGACTGCCGTATTCGACAGCCAAGCCATCGTGCTGACCCTCATTCCCGATGACTTCACCACTTGGCTCGCCGGCGACTCCGAGTTGATGACGTTCCATGATATCCGGGCCTACACCAGACGTCGAGACCAGCAAGGCTCCCAGGCCGCACGGCTTACAACAGACTATTACAGCCGAATCGCGTTCCCGTTCGTCACCGTGATCATGGTTCTTGTCGGCATTGCGCTGAGTCTGCGCCGGAGTGGCACCCGAGGGGGCGGTATGGCGATGGGCATTGGGCAGGCGCTTGCCGTCGGCTTTTGCTATTGGGCGACACACTCAATCGCGATCGCGCTCGGCCGCGGAGGGGTCTTGACGCCTCTGATTGCCGGCTGGATGGCCAACGTTCTCTTCATGAGTTTTGGCCTGTATCTTATGTTCAAGGTGCGCTATTAAGCGCAGCGACGAGCGAGACTTGCGAAAAAAGCGACGTGGACAGATTAGATTTCCACCGCGCCTCGCGTGTCTCGCCCGTCCCGCCAGTCTCACCAAGCAGCTGGTTGACTGATCCAGACGCTTCCGGTAAGTAGAAGCAAGTGCGTTACTAAGAGTCTGCAGAAAAACTGTTGTGCACGGTAAAAGTTCAATTTCCCCCATTTCCAGGACAATTAGGATAATGCCGCGCGGGATGCTCAAAAAGGTCGTCCAGCAAGGCCGCAGCGAGCGAAGAGGTGAGGCGTACGCTTCGGTACGTTGAGCCTCTGAGCGAAGCGAGAACGAAGCTTGGGAAAAGGCGCGTCTCGGCGCGCCGGGATCGGGCGGGTGAGAAGGACGACTTTTTCAGCATCCTGCTAAAGGGATTTCAAGAAGATGCGCACACGTGTGGTCGTCACAGGGCTGGGGGTTGTCTCTCCGATCGGTATCGGGGTCAGTGATTTTTGGAAAGCCGCTCTCGCCGGCCAATCCGGCATCTCGGCAATTACGTCATTTGACCCGTTTTCCATGGACGGCTACCGCTCTAAGGTCGCAGGCCAGGTTCCTGACTTCTCGGTCGACCGGTTTATCGACTCACCCCATAGCGAACGCGTGGACCGCTATGCCCAGTTTGCCCTCGTGGCAACGAAGGAGGCACTAGCCGACTCGGGCCTCCAGATGGCGAAGGAGAATCCCCACCGCGTCGGGGTCATCGTGGGAGCCGGCATGGGCGGGATGGTCATGGGCGAGCGCGAAATCACGCTGCTCTACCAGCAGCAGAAACCCCATCGAGTCCACCCGAACTTTATTCCCGTCATTACCCTCAATTCAGCCTCCGGCATCATCGCGATGGCCTACGGCGCCAAGGGCCCCAACCTGACCATCTCGACCGCCTGCTCCTCCAGCGCCCATGCACTCGGGCAAGCGCTCCACTGTATCCGCGAGGGCCGTGCCGATGTCGTAATCACCGTGGGAGCCGACGCCAGCATTACCCCGCTCGTCTTTGCCGGGTTTTGTTCCCTGCGAGCCCTCTCCTCAAAATTCAACGATCATCCGGAGAAAGCCTCCCGGCCCTTCGATCGGTTGCGCGATGGTTTCGTCATGGGAGAAGGCGCAGGGACACTCATCTTGGAATCGGCCGCGCATGCCAAGAAACGCAAGGCTAGAGTGTATGCCGAAATTGCTGGCTACGCCGCGACCAGCGAGGCATACCACATGGTCATCCCTCGTGAAGATGGCTTGGAAGTGGCCAATACGATGAAGCTGGCTCTCGCGGATGCCGGCATGACCCCGGCACAGGTGGATTACATCAATGCTCACGCCACGTCGACGACTATCGGCGACGCCGTCGAAGTCAGGGCGATTCGACGACTCTTTAAATCGCGTGCGGACAAGATTGCCATCAGCGCCACCAAGTCGCTGATCGGCCACACGCTGGGCGCCGCCGGTGCAATCGGGGGCATCGCTTCGGTGCTGGCCCTTCACACGGGCCAGATTCATCCAACCGCCAACTATGATCATCCAGATCCGGCTTGTGCGCTAGCAGGGCTCTCTCGATCAGCCCAGGAAAATCGTGTGAAGGTGGCCTTGCTGAATGCCTTTGGATTTGGTAGCAACAACGCCGCCGTGGTATTCACACAGGCGACCAAGTAGCAGCCTGCTCAAAAGGTGAGACGTGAACCGTTAAACGTGAAAGGTTTCGGAAGAAGAGTACTCGGAAGTCCTACGTTTCACGTCTTACATTTCACCTTTCACGATTAACGACGGAGAGCATCAACCGATGGCAACCGATCCTACGATATCGCTGAAAATCCGTACCGCCTTGGGTGAGTACCTGAAACGCGATCCGACCACGATACTGACCACACAGCATCTGCGTGACGATCTGGGTCTTGACTCTATGGCGGTGATCGAACTGCTGTATCGCATCGAGGAGGCTTTTGATCTCCAGATCCCCGATCAAGACCTGGTGGGGCTGACGAACGTCGGCCATGTCGTGAGTTATGTTGAAAAGCGGTTGGAAAAAACGGCCTCAGCTGGCTTGACCAAGAAACCAGCGAAGCCGTCTAAGTCAAAGCGCAAAAAGAAATCCTAATCGATATGGCGACGCGAGCACGCATTCCTATCTCATTGGTACAGATTCAGGGCATAGTAGGCGGAGAACTCGTGGGGTCGCCAGAAGCCACCGTCATGAGCCTAGCCGGCTTTGAAGAGGCAGGCCCGAACGATTTGACCTTCGTCACCGGGGATCGGATGCTCAAGACGAGCGGGC
>JBKJZK010000247.1:0-1269 GCA_046715215.1 Nitrospiraceae bacterium | reverse complement strand
CGAACACCTGCCGGGCCACGGTTGAAGACATGGATATACATCATCGTTGTCTTGACGCCATTGTGGAGCTAGAGAGATCCTTCCCTATGTCTCTCTTTAGGGGAAGTGGCCGAGGCTGCCCTTTACTGCGCGCATCGGACGAGCACCTTCTGAGCGTGCGCGTTCTGCGAGCAAGAAGGGCACCTGGCCACTCCCCTTCCATTCTTCCTTTGACAGAGGTACTCCCCTCTGGCTATGATTCCCGCCACTAGATTGGATCTTGAAGTTGGGAACGTATTTTATCCGACCCCCATTATTCAAAGGAGTAGGCGTATGAAGCTCGTAATCGGCGCTGTTGCAACCGTCTCCGGTGTCCTATTTGCGCTGTCGATGGCCTCGGCGAATCCATCCCTCCTCCCCAAGCATGAAGGCTATCCGATGAAGAACAGCGGAAGCCCTGTCACGGGCCAGCCAACCGCCAACGATCCTGGCCAGTCGGATGCGCGTGGGGAGAGTACGCTGATGAAGTCAGCCGACTCCATTAAGAACGCCCAGCAAAACCTAATGAAGACGGACAATGCGCGGATTACCACAGGCCAGGGAGCGAATCAGCTCCCGACCGTGCAAGGGCCACAGATCAAGATCGCCCCTCCGGTGACCTCGGCCACGAAGATCACCGGCGATCGGAAGATCGAGTAGCAAGGATGCTGAAAAAGTCCGCCAGCAGCGTTCTCGCTTCGCTCAGAGGCTCAACGTACCGAAGCGTACGCCTCTCCTCTTCGCTCGCTACGGCCTTGCTGGACAGCCTTTTTGAGCATCTTGCTGCAACTCCGGCATGATCCTCGATCGTTATATCGCCACGACATATTGTATGAAAATCACGTTTTTCAGCGGACTGTAAATCGAAACGCTCAACTAGATACGGTAAGGGAGGTACCGGACCTATCCGGCGCCTCCCTGCTTTTTTGTGAGTTGTGTCCGCGTAGGGGCTGTGACCCTACGCAGCCGGAATCGCCAGGGTTTCTTGGCCCACTCGCCCGCATAATCGACACCAATTCGAGGGTGAGCCCCCACATCTGTTTTCTCAACCAATGCTCCTCGATCCTCGAACCAGAGGGATTCGCCGGTGGTGAGATCCACACGGTTGAGACGCCGATCAATCTGCAGCGCGCGGCAGAGCCGTCCTGGTCCATCGATCAACTCCCCATCGATTTCAATCGCCCGGACCAATACAGCTGAGGGAAACTCCTCCCGCTCCGTCACCACGTTCAGACAATGGTATATCCCGTA
>JBKJZK010000246.1:0-6391 GCA_046715215.1 Nitrospiraceae bacterium | reverse complement strand
ACCAATCCCAACCCTTCCTGCAGCCGACGAAGCGCACCGACGCGCTCGCTCATTTTTAACTTGTCCACTTTCGTCGCCACCACGATGGGCGGCCGTCCGACGGACGAGAGCCATGCGATCGTTTCCCTGTCCTGTTCGCTCAGCACCCGGCTTTCCACCAACACCACCACCGCGCGCAGCTGTTCACTACCGTCGAGATACTGCTCGATCAAGGGGGCCCACTGAGCCCGCAGCGCTTTCGACACCTTCGCGTATCCATACCCTGGCAAATCCACCACCACGAAACGCGCCAACCCAGGATCGTCGCTGGTGATCCGAAAGAGGTTGACCAGGCGAGTCTTTCCTGGCGTGCGGCTCACCTTGGCCAGCCCCTTGCGCTGCAAGAGAGAGTTGATGAGAGAGGACTTTCCAACGTTCGACCGCCCGATGAAGGCGACTTCAGGGAGTTCACTTTTCAGAAACTGTTCTGGCCCCGCACAACTTCTGATAAACTCTGCCGTAAGGATTCTCATGCTACACTCGGCCACTCCCCTATTAAACACCACGTTATTGACACAGACACTCCTCGCCTCTGTGATACGCAGCCTCTAATGCGGAAGTCAACCGCACAATCCCGATCCCGCGTGAAGGCCTTCTTGATCATCGGCCTCTGCCTCCCGGTCGGGGCGGTCTTCTTCCTATGGTTCCTCGCAATGCCCGACGTCTCGGTCTTACGCGCGACCAATCCAACCGTGACGGCCCTGATGGAAGCGCGACAGGCTCAGGCTGAGGCACAAGGCCACACCATTGCACGCCATTGGATGTGGGTGCCGCTCTCACGTATCTCCCCCTACCTCGGCCAGGCGGTCGTGGCGGGAGAAGATGCGTCGTTCTTCACCCACGAAGGATTCGACTGGGAAGGGATCAAGGACGCAGCTCGGTATAACCTCGAAGCGGGCAAACTCAAGCGTGGGGGGAGCACCATTACTCAGCAGCTGGCTAAAAACCTCTACCTGTCATCCGAACGGTCTCTGCTTCGAAAGGCGCGGGAAGCGCTGATGACACGCTCCCTCGAACATCATCTCACAAAGGAGCGTATTCTCGAACTGTATCTCAACGTCGCCGAGTGGGGGCACGGCGTCTATGGCGCGGAGGCCGCGGCACTTCATCACTTCAAGAAGTCCTCGCGCGACCTGAGCGCCGACGAGGCCGCGTGGCTGGCGGCCATCCTGCCGTCGCCACGGCGATACGATCCGCTGCGAAAAACGACCTCACTGGCTCGGCGCCACGACCGAATCCTCAAACGGATTACTCGGGGATCTCCCCAATCTCCCCAGCTAGAACCAGAACCAAAGTCAGAGCCAGACTCAGAACCAGAGCTAGCGCCAGACCCACATTCGGCAGAGCCTCAAGACCAGGAGAAGGCGAGAGGCTACAACGAGTCGCCGACCTCACGATAGTCTCGCTCGCCGAAGATCGCCGATTCATGCGTGTAGTGTTTGAACTCAAGCAGATTGTGGGAGGGATCTTCGAGAAAAAACGTGTGGTGCTCGATCCGGGTGCCGGGGAACCGAACGCGGGGCTGCTGATAGAAGGACAACCTTTTTGCCTGGGCCTGTTCCAAGAACTGCTGCCACGAGCCTTTCGACGAGAATACCAGGCCGAAATGATGGGGATAAATGCCTTGTTGCGGTGGCAGGGGTTCCGTCGTCAGATGCGCCACGAGTTGGTGCCCCGCGAGTCCGAACGTGACGGCGTGGCTCGACTCCCGACCCAACGTACAACCAAGTCCATCGACATAGAAACGTTTCGCCGCCGCCACATCGTGCGTTGGAAACGCCAGGTGAAAGAGCGCGTCCTTCATGGAAATTGTCCTCGAACGGTCGGCTGGCCGGTCCCGTTCCACCAACCGGCAGCCATATGGGGTGTCACATGCCTGATGGCAAATCGCCCGTCCGGCGAGAGGACTAAGGCCCCGGCCGACCCACGGATCCGAGACACCAGCATCCGCAACACCTGTCGAGCGGCGACCGTAGGACTCTTGCCCATAGACAGACGATCGCAGATACTCTTGGCGATTACAAGGCGGATGATGCCTTCGCCGATGCCCGTCATCGACACCGCACCACTCTGATTGTCCGCGTAGACTCCACAGCCGATGAGCGGGCTGTCGCCGACCCGCCCCGGCAACATCGAATCGATGCCCCCGGTAGAGGCCCCTGCCGCCACCGTCCCGGACCGATCCAAGGCGACAGCGCCGACGGTCCCGTGCCGTTCCATTGTCGAGCGCTTCTGTCTCGCGAGAATCCGGTCGTAGGAGAGGCGGCGAGGCACGCTGGTGGAGCGATGCCGATCGAGTTTAAAATGCCGCGCAAATCTGCCGGCGAACGATCCGACTAACAGAACATGGTCAGTCTCTTCCATGACCAGGCGGGCCGCCGTAATCGGGTGCGCGACTCCTTCGATCGAGGCGACGGCTCCGGCTTCGAGGCGGGCCCCTTCCATGATTGCAGCGTCCATCCGCTGCACCCCGTCCAGCTGGCGATTCGCTCCTCGTCCCGCATTGAACAGCCCCGATTGCTCCAGGAGACCGATCGTAGATTCAACGGCGATGACGGCGGGACGGCCCTGCTCAAGAATGGCGTAGCCGATAACGAGTGCATCGATGAGACAGGTGGCCTGCGCCGGCGTCAAACATCGGGAACCGGCGCCTCCGTGGGCAAGAATGAGAGGACGGGAACTGGTCAATTGAGGAGAAGATTCCGAGCCTTCCGGTATGCCGGATCTTTCATGCGATCCAGATCGGACCGCACGAACCCCAGCCCGGTGACACAGAGCTCAAAATTGTCGGAGAGTTTTCGGAACAGAGGAAGTTCCTCCTGTGACGGACCGTCAGCCATTTGCGCAACAATCCCGTAGGAGCGTTTTCCCGTCTTCATATAGTCCACGAGGAAATCTTTGTGGTAGACCAATCCGGTTGTCTTGAGTCGGCGCAGATATTCCGGAAACAGTCCCGCCATGAAGAGCGTGAAATCGCCGATATGCCGATGCACGTCCCGCTCACGATCCATAGACTGCGCTTCGAGCAACACTTCCGACTCAAACAGGAGGTCCACCACCGTATCGACCGGTTTGTCTTGCTGATTTCTGATTTTATACAGTTGGTCAGTATGGGTAAAGTCGACGAGTAGGTTGGAGACGTAGCTGGTGACGTTGAGGTCGGGCCATCCGAGATGTTCCGTAAAACTTTTCTCGGTCAGGGCGACGAACAGCTGACGGAGCGGATGTCGTGGCGGAACTTGCGTTCCCATATCCACCTCTCACACATTCCGAACACGTATGAACCCAGTATAGCAGACGATGGCCGATGTGCCGATATCGGCGCGGCTGTGACGGGCAGTCTCCCCGTTCAGCCCTTCGACATACTGCACGAGTATGCCTCAGGGCTTCACCGGGCTAGGATCGTCCCGGTCGAAGCTCCGCCAGGGTTCCTTCGAGAGTGAGCAGTTTCCGTTTCGTGGGTAAGCCGCCTGAGAATCCGCCGAGCGACGTATCCTGCGCCACAATTCGATGGCAAGGAATCACTATCGGCATCGGATTCGCCCCTACCGCATTGCCGACGGCACGGGCATACTGTCTGCCTCCAACACGGACAGCTACCCATTGATAGGATCGAAGCCGGCCGTAGGAGACGCGTCGAAGGGCCCGCCAGACCTTCCGCTGAAAATTCGTCCCGCGAGAGAGGTCCAGCGGCAGATCGAAGGACCTGCGCGTCCCGGCTAGATAGTCGGTTAGTTGCGCCCGCGCCTCTTGCAATCGCGAAGAGACCTCGCCGGCATGCAGCGCGGCTGAGGCCGCTTGCAACTCAGCCATCACGGCCTGGCGCGACAGCTTCGGCAATACCACAGTATCGACCCCCTTCGTCGTTTCAGAAACACCCATCCAGCCCCAAGGCGTGCGGAATACGAAGGCTGTGAAGCGTGAGTCGTCAGGCGGCAGGCGTTTCGGTGAAGATTGTCTCTTGTCCATCGCCTCAGGCTACTCCTCGCTTCAATTTCCGTCTGACCATTCCCCATACCAAATCGAGCTCTTCTGACCGCAGCAAGGCATGAACGCCCAGATAACCGCTCACGCTCAATCCGATGGCCGCGAAGAGCATGACCGACTTCTCCGTCCATTCGCCAGGATGCGTCCAGATCTGCGCCGCTGCCACCCAGGCACAGACCACAACCAACGGCACTGATGCGAGCAGCACACGCAGCGACGATCGTCCCACAGAGCCCCACTCCACGCCGCCCAGGCGACGATGAAGCACCGCGACCAAAATGCCTCCGTTGACCATCCCCGCGAGGGCTGTGGCCAAGGCCAGGCCGGCCGCGCCTAGAGACGACATCAGCAGGAGCGAGAAGACGAGGTTGGCCGCGACGGCGATTGCCGCAGAGATGGCCGGCGTGCGCGTGTCTTGCAGCGAATAAAAAGCCGAGACAATGATGCGGACGCCTCCGAAGGCCCAGAGGCCGACGGAATAGCAGAGCACCGCCAGTGCGGTCTCGGTCGTATCGTGCGCCGTAAAGGTCCCGTGCTCGAAGAACAGATGGACGATCGGCTGACGCAAGAGGATCAGGCCCAGCATGGCCGGTAGGATGATAAAGAGGATCATGCGAAGGCCGAATCCCAACGTCTTCCGCAATTCATCCAGCGCCCCGCGCGCGGCCTGCGCCGAGAGTGTCGGTAAAATGGCCGTGGCCAACGCCACGCCAAAAATCCCGAGCGGGAACTGGATCAACCTCATGCCGTAAAAGAGATAGGTCGGCCCGCCGACGAAGAACGATGCCAAGATCGTACTCACCGTTAAGTTGACTTGTGTGACTGAGAGCCCCAGCAGCGAGGGCACCATGAGTTGACCGATTCGAACCACGCCTGTGTGACTCGGCTCCCATCGCCACCCGAACAAGAGCCCCCGTCGGCCCAGTCCGGGCAACTGCATGGCAAACTGCGCCGCCCCGCCCGCCACAACGCCGATCGCCACGCCCACGATCGGCTCCTGCAAGTGCGGTGACAGAAACCACGCGCTGCCGATAATGAAGACGTTGAGAAACAACGGGGAAAAGGCCGGCGCGGCAAAGGCCCGGAGCGAATTCAAGATCCCCATCGCAAGGGCTGCCAGGCTAATAAACAAGAGATAGGGGAACATGACACGCGCAAGTATCGTGGCCAAGGCAAGCTTGTGAGCATCGGTATGAAACCCTGGAGCCAGGAGCCAGACCAACCACGGTGCCGAAATAATTCCGAGCAGGGTGATCAGGGTGACGACCGTGAGCAGTGTCGTGAACACCGCGCTCGCCAGTTCCCAGGCATCGTGCCTGGTCTTCTGTTGATGATATTCTGTAAATACAGGAATGAATGCCGAGGACATCGATCCTTCGGCAAAGAGCTCGCGCAACAAGCTGGGGATCCGAAAGGCGACGTAGAAGGCATCCGCCGCCGCGGTCGCTCCAAACAGGCTGGCAAGCACCATGTCGCGAATAAATCCGAGAATGCGGCTTGCGAATGTGCCAACGCCGATCAAGCCGGCCGCTTTGACCACCGAATGAGTCTCATCCTGCGCACTCGTTGGAGTTGGGGAGACCACAGTGGGATCGGACATGAATCGGGATTCTAGCGGAACAACGCCGGGCAGTCTATCAAGCCGACGATTATGGTTCCTGAATCAATTCGTCCGTTAATTCGTTCGGGTTGTCACCCGGACGACCGGGACAGATGTCAGCAAGCAGCAGGCCGCATCGTTGGATGCCCTGGCAGAGCCCGCTGACGATGTCGTCGCCCTGTAACCGTTCGACGGCAGCTTGGACGACCTGCGTCCATTGGTCGGCCGAGGCCAGGCCGTCCAGCGATCGATCCGGCAACACATATATCTGCCGTTCCAAAATCGACAGCATGATGAGCACGCCCGTGCGCTCTCGGGTTTGTGACACGGCATGTTGGGAAAACGCGCGCTCGGCTCTGAGCTTCACTTTATGCCGCGTCCGATCGGCTGAAGTGCACAGACGAATCACCGGCCACAAGTTTCCCAGCCACGCGCCACATCCGTAAGCCACCAGCGCCGAAAGCAGGAGCCAGGCCGCGTTCGAAGCATGCCAACCCCACGGGAGCCAGTGTGATTCAATCGTGAGCAGAATAGTGAGCGCCAAGAGCGCGAGTCCGAAACCGACCCAATGTCGGACCTCGCGATAGAGCCCCGAGCGCGCCACGATCATCGGAACGATTTCTGCCCTCGTCCGTCGCTCCGCCGCCTGTACGGCCAGCCTGATCCGCTCCCGCTCTTCAGCGGTCAACTCCAGCCTGCTACCAATTTCCACTGGCGCCTCCTCCTCCGAAGTCGCCCCCGCCGCCGCTGAAACCGCCCCCATCG
>JBKJZK010000245.1:0-2486 GCA_046715215.1 Nitrospiraceae bacterium | reverse complement strand
AGTTTAGCCAATTGCTGCCGGAAGAGCCCAACCTCCATCTCGTTTGCAGCAATGACCATCTCACTCTCTCGGGAACGATTTCCAGCCCAGCCAAATAGTCCCAAGCCTTGGCGGTGGCGGAAGCCTTTGCCCCGAAGAAGGTGATCAATCTGCTGAAAGTCTATCCCGAGCTGCCGAGCGAGGGAAAAGTGAATGACCGGGAGCAGGTGACCGTCGAAGTGATCCGTGGGACGGCGGTCAATGCGGTGAAGTTCTGAGCCTGATTCGATGGTGGATGCCGGCTAGGGCTCAGCAGAAACACTCGATAAAAGGAGCGATGTGATGAAGAGATCGATGGCCTGCAGTTGTCTCCTAGCACTCTGTGCCGTCCTCTGGTCTCCGGGGGTCGGCGCCCAGGGAATGGTCGACTCGGTTGTAGCCAGCGAGGTACAGCGTTTTGAGCTCGGCGTTGGAACGTCCAAGGTGGTCGATCTCACTACGTCGATCAAGCGGGCGTCCCTGGCGAATCCGGAGGTGGCCGACACCGTCGTGCTTTCGCCAAAGCAGATCTACCTGACAGGCAAAGCTGTTGGCGTCACGACGTTGACCCTGTGGAAAGAGAATGGCGAGCTGTTTTCCGCATTCGACGTCACGGTCAGTCCGAACTTGAGCCAGCTGCGGGAACAGTTGCATAAGATGCTCCCTGATGAGAAGGATATTTCGGTGATGGCGACGCACGATCACGTGACGTTGTCCGGCACCATCAGCAATCTGGCTCGTCAGTCACGAGCGCTGGAAATCGCTGAGCCGTATGCGCCGAAGAAAATCGTAAACTTGCTCCAAGTGGGAGGCGCTCAGCAAGTCATGCTCGAGGTGCGTGTCGCGGAAATGGACCGGAACCTCATTCGTCGAATGGGGATCAATATGAATGGGGTAGGAGCAGGGAATAACTTCGGGGTCACTTCCTTGAATTCGATCACGGAGTTGGCCGGTCCCGGAGGATTGAGCGATCCGGTCGGGCAATTTGTGACGAATGCGGTCAGTGCGCTGGTGCGGTTCCAAACGGGCAGTATTACCTGGACGTCATTCATCGATGCCTTGAAACAGGAAGATGTGGTGAAAGTGTTGGCGAAGCCGACGTTGGTGGCGGTCAGCGGACAGGAGGCCCAGTTTCTCTCAGGCGGAGAATTCCCATTTCCTATCCCGCAGGCGTTCGGCGTCGTCACCATCCAATATAAGAAATTCGGGGTCGGGCTGTCCTTTACCCCCACGGTTCTCACGAACAATCGCATTAGCATGGCGGTGTCTCCGGAAGTATCCGAACTGGATTTCGCGAACGCTCTCCAGATTCAGGGATTTACGATTCCCACGATCTCCACCAGACGAGCCACGACCGTTGTCGAACTCGCCGATGGGCAAAGCTTTGCCATTGCCGGCTTGCTACGCGACAACGTGCGTGAGCAAGTCCAGAAGTTCCCGGTCCTCGGGGACATCCCAGTTCTGGGTATGTTGTTCAGAAGCTCGCGATACGTGAAGAATCAGACAGAGCTTGTGATCATCGTGACTCCTCACTTCGTCAAACCGATGGACGTTGCGCAGCAGGCCTTACCGACCGACACGTTTATCGAGCCGAACGATTGGGAGTTCTACCTGATGGGTTGGACAGACGGACTCGGCTATGCCCCGCAAGCCCAGCAGTCTCGTGACGGACGGCTTGCTGAAACGGCGGTGTCCCGGAGACTGGACGGTGAGTTTGGCCATATGGTCCAGTAGCGGGTGTCTCTCACGAGAGAATGGTTAATCGTTCGACCATTGATGAAGGAGCACATTATGAAGGGATTACTGTTTGCAGGAGTGTGTCTCTCGATCGTCGCGGGTATCTCAGTGACAGGATGTACGAAACGGCCCACGACGCTGGGGCCGGATCACGGACTGGCCTATACCATGGCGCGCGATCATCAGATGCTCAATCCGGATGCGGGAACAAATCTCGATCCCGTTCAGGGGTTAGAGGATGGGACAGCCGCGAAGCACACCATGGAGCGCTATCGATCGTCGTTTGAGGAGCCGGAAAAATATCGAAAAACCATGACGCCCTCTTCGATGGTCAGTCAAGGCATTCAAACCAGGTAGAGGATTATGATGCGAGTGCACAAGAAACTTCGATGTGAATCGGGAGCGTCGGCTGTAGAGTTCGCCTTGCTACTGCCGGTGCTCATGATGGTTCTGTTCGGGATTATCGAGTTTGGCTTGGCCCTCCACCGGCAGTCGATTTTGACCAACGCCAGTCGCGAGGGGGCGCGGCTGGGAATTGTCCAATCCGTGCCTCCTATTGCGAATGGTATGATCGATGCCGCGATCGACAACTATTTGACGCCGGCCGGGATTCCTCCTGGGAATGTGGCCCGCACCATCGTAGCCGGTGGTAATACAGGCACACCGGTGCAGGTCACCCTCACTCTCCCCTATACATTTTCGGTGCTGCCAGGACTCACGTCGGTTGCCCC
>JBKJZK010000244.1:0-4252 GCA_046715215.1 Nitrospiraceae bacterium | reverse complement strand
CGCGTCGAAGACGCATTGCACGCCACCAAGGCAGCCGTCGAAGAAGGGATCGTCCCGGGCGGCGGAACGGCGTATCTCCGTTGCATCGGCGCGTTGGATTCACTCAAGCTGGTGCCGGAACAGCAGGTGGGTGTCAGTATCATCCGCCGCGCACTCGAAGAGCCGATTCGTCAAATCGCGGCAAATGCCGGGATGGAAGGCTCCGTCATCGTTGAGAAAGTGCGCAATGACAAGAACCTCAGCGGCGGCTACAACGCTGCGACCGAGGAATATGTGGACATGATCAAGGCCGGTATCATCGACCCCACCAAGGTGTCGCGTTGCGCGTTGCAAAATGCAGCGAGCGTGGCGGGATTGATGCTCACGACCGAGGTGATGATCACCGAACTGCCGGAAGAGAAGAAAGAACCGGCCGGTGGCGGAGGTGGACACAACCACGGCATGGAAGGCATGTACTAAGAAGAAGCCGCTGAAAAGCAATCAGCTTTCAGCAATGAAGGGCTCAGCGGGGTGACCCGTTGAGCCCTTCCGTTTTATAGGCCCGAATTGCGCCAAGAATTGGAGCCGACAGGACTTAGCCGAGAGAATATCCCATGATCGTGGAAGTCGAATCAAACGAGAATTGTGAGGCAAGCATCTTCGCGCGATTCAAGGAGATTGGCCCCGCTCGACCGGTTCAACAAGTAAAGCTCTACGATCGAAACCCTGTCGGGGAATGGTACTGGATCACTGGCTGGAGCGACGATGAACAGACGCCTGCCTGCCCGGCCTATGCCCAGATGGTTGAGGACTCAGGAGCGGGACTGACGCATCTCGTCTATGGGGGACTCTACGGCCTGCGATTCAAGCCGATTAATATCGAAGAAGCTTGGAACCTCGAAAGTCCGCATCAATGGGGAGAAACCTACCTTTCGCTCGCCAGCGACCGTGATCTGCGCTATGCAGACTAGTTTTCCCTGCCCTTGAAGAACAAAAGATACATTCAAGGGACAGTCACAATGGAACAAGGAACGCAGGGCTCAGCGGGAAACCCGCAGGGCTATTTCACCGGTGCTCGTCCTATCAACTGGAAGGTTTTTTTGAGTATCGCCGAAGTCTTCGGTGTTTCGAAGAACGACCGAAAGATGTCATGCACGAGGGTGGTATGGGCGGCAAGGTCGGCTTGAAATTGTTTGAGCGCGATCGGTCGATCTGCTCTGTCATAGCCCATGCGGATTGCGCAACGTTCTAACTCCTTCTGCTGATCTGGGAGAGCATGCGTCTGCAGATCATGCACCATCTGAAGTTTGTGCTCCACGTCTCGGAGAAACTGATAGGCACGGGTCAGATCGGCCTGTTGCTTTCCTGACAGAATACCGGCCTTCTGAAGCCGCACCAACGAACCGATGGTCCCCCGGCCCAGAATCCCTGGAAACCGCCGGCCAGTCAGCACCTGGATCGTTTGGACGAGAAATTCGATTTCCCTGATCCCGCCGACACCGAGTTTTACGTTGCGCTGCTCATGCCCGCGCTCCGCCATCTTCGCGTCAATCCGCTCCTTGACCGATCGAACCTCCTCTACGATCGCGAGCCCCTGTTCGACATCCGGGCGTTTCGATGAGGGTGCCAGCACAAAAGGCTGCACTAGCTTGATGAACGATCTCCCGACCTCCTGCGACCCGGCGATGGGCCAGGCTTTTAACAAGGCCAACCGTTCCCACACTTGTCCTCTCGTCCGATAGTACTTGGCATAGTCGTCGAGCGAGCGAGTGAGCTGTCCCACCGAACCTTCTGCCCGCAAGCGGAGGTCCACACGATAGACGTATCCTTCATGGGTCTGTGCGGTCAGCGCCTTCGTGAGATCCTGCGCGAGAATTTCAAAGTATTCTTCATTGGACAGCCCGCGCTGCGCAGGGCCCTTCGCCTTCGCGCGCCCAGACGAAGCCGACCTGGTTTTCCCCTCATGGGATTCACAGACATAGAGCACGTCTACGTCGGAGCTGTAATTGAGCTCATGCCCGCCTAGCTTCCCCATCGCAATGACGGTGAAGCCGGTCTCCACCCATCGCCCCTGCCGATTCTGATGCATGGGAATGCCGTACCGGGCCCGTAGATCGGTATCCACAATGCGATAGGCGGCATCAATGAGGACCGAGGCCAGATCCGAGAGGGAGGCGGTGGTTTCCACCACATCTGCTAACCGCACGAGATCGCGCACGCCGATGCGCAGCATCTCTCGACGGCGGAATCGTCTGAGCGCGTCCAACCTGACCTCAGTGGCGGTGACACCTTCCAAACTTTGCCGGATCGTACGTTCCATCCCCACCCTGGTCGGCGCGGTGGACAACACATTCTGTTGGGCCAGCCAGTACAGCAGCAGAGGATCGCGGACGAGGGTGAAGGCGAGCGAGTCACTGTTCCCGAAGATCGCGCACACCAGGTCCAACATGCGGGGAGCGCTGCGTAGGTACTCCAGCACGGCCGACCGGCTGACTCCGCTAGCGAGCCAACGTTCCCAGTGATTCAAGGCCTGATCTGGATCGGCAGTTCGTCCAATCGCCTCAAGTAACGCGGGCAGAATCTCTGCCAACTGGCGTCGCTGGTGTGGATCGCCCGCCATCGACTGCAGATTCGCATCGGCATCCTGAATGCGAATGAGTCCGTATGGTTGAAGGATCGCTTCAACCTGGTTTGGTTCCAGCCCGGACGCTAGGAGGACAGGGGTTGGATCTGGCCGAGCAGCCCACTCGAGTTTAGGAACGGCACAATAGCGCGGCACTTGTTTTTTGGGAGAGGCTGTCATTGGCCGGCATTATACTCATACATTGGCGCTCGCACAATGAACCCGCTTCGGCTATACTCCAGGCCATGACGGATGGGCCTGGATTGCGCGAGTCGCTCATCAAGACTCTGGCTTCCCTCTGTCCTGATGTTGAGGATGAGGTACGCCGGGATTTCGTCTCACGGATGGACCCCGAGTACTTCGCGCGGTTCCAACCGAGCGCCGTCGCGCACCATATTCAACTTGCCGGCCGGCTCACACCGGACCACCCCTGCGAATTATCGGTGCTCGACAAACGAGCGGGGCGATCGGAAATCAGCATCGTCGCCTATGATTACTTCTCAGAATTCGCCGCCATCTGCGGTGTGCTCTCGGCCTTCGGACTCAATATCGAAGAAGGACAGATCTATACCTTTGTGGAGGCCTCGCCCTCTCCATTGCCGCGCCGGAAGGCTCACTCGACGGCTGGCCTGCCTAAAGGACGGCCAGGCCTGAGCCGGAAGAAAATTGTCGATGTCTTCCTGGTGCATCCCATAGACCGCACAGGCTTTCTCCCTCCACAACATAATGCCCTCCGACAGACGATCACCGAGATCATTCAACTGCTGGATGCCGGTCAGTTCGAAAAGGCACGACAATACGTCAACCGCCGGCTCGTCGAACGATTGGACAAGCAGCGGAGCGCCTTCACCGGCCTGCTCGACACGGTGCAGATCACCTTCGACAATCGCCAATCGCCGACAGATACGATCATGCACATCCAATCGGATGATACTCCAGCCTTCCTCTATGCGCTTGCGAACGCCCTGGCCATGCGCAACATTTACATTACCAAGGCCCAGATCGAATGCGACGGCGCCAAGCTGCACGATCGTTTCTTCGTCAGGAATCGCGATGGGCAGAAGCTGCTCGACCCCGCCGATCAGCAGCAACTGCGGCTGACCGCCGTGCTCATCAAACAATTCACGCATGCCTTGACGTGGGCTTCCAACCCGGCTAAGGCGCTGGCATCATTCGACCAGTTCCTGGATCTCATCGTGAAAGACCAGGGTAAGAAGGGCAAGAGCCAGGCGCTCGACTTCGTCAGCGATAATAAAACCTTTCCGTTACTCGCACGACTGCTCGGCGCCAGCGACTTCTTGTGGGAGGATTTTCTCAGACGCCAGCACGATAACCTCCTTCCGCTGCTCACGGAATACCGGGATGCCCCCCTGATCAAGCCGCAGGCGACCCTTCGGAAAGAGCTCGAACATCTGGTCATGCGAGCCAAAACAGACGAAGCGCGAAAGGACGCCTTGAACCGGTTTAAAGACCATGAGATGTTCCGAATAGACATCAAGCACATCGTCGAGCCCTCGAGCAATTTCCCTGACTTTTCGCTGGCGCTCACGGAACTGGCGGAGGTCATCTTGGAGCGGAGTATCGCAGATTGCCGCGCCAAGCTGGAGAAATCGTATGGGCACCCGCGGCTCGCCAACGAAAAACCCTGCC
>JBKJZK010000243.1:0-3635 GCA_046715215.1 Nitrospiraceae bacterium | reverse complement strand
GATGCGAGAGGAACCGTTCGAGTACGGAGGGAGGATGTTGCTTGATGAGGTAGATACAGATATCGGTATCCAGCATCAGCTTCATGCGAAAGGCCGCTTCCGCTTTTGGATGGCGGGTTGCCGCCGCTCCTGCTCCATGAAGTCCGTCGTGAACTTCGTGAGACTGTCCATGAGCGGAGCCCACGAGAGTTTTTTAGGGCGAATGATGAGGGTGTTGCCGCGTTGCTGAATCTCGACTTCATTGCCGTCGAGTTGAAACTCCCGTGGAATTCGGACGGCTTGACTATTCCCGCTCATAAAGAGCCGTGTTTTCTTTGTGGCCATGAGGGCACCCTCCTCCAATCCTAATTGTATATACGAGATGATATACGGGTCTGCAGAATGAGTCAATGGATCCTCCGGCTATCGAGGCGGACTTCGCTCGCCAGGGACCGGCTAAGGACAGAAATGGTGAGAAATGGAGCCACGTCTGGCAATCATCCATCTGACCACGAGCCGCTGGTGATTGGTCCTATCTCATGGAATTGGCTGCTCACCCTGCGAATGTTTCCGCGCGCTTCGTTGATTTCATGGTCGCTGCCGTCTATAGTTTGCTGGACTGATGCGGGTCTTGCTGGTTGATATCGTTTGTTTGGTTTGTCTAGTCTGTCTGGTTTTTGGTTAAGCGAAACTAACCAGATGAACCAAATCAACCAGATAAACTAGACAAACCAGACAAACCAAATAAACGAGACACGCTGACTATGAATCGCCTCCTCCAGCATAACGCCATCGTGTTGTTCGCCCTGTGCCTGGCTGTAATCTCTCCTCTTGTCCCGATCCTGGCGGCGGCTGAGCAACCGGATGCCGCGCAGCGTCACTACGAGCGAGGCGCCGCGCTGCTTCGAAAAGGTGACCTTGCTGCGGCAACCGAGGCTGCCAGAAAAGCCATCGAGTTGAATCCCTCCTCAGCTGAAGCGCACCATCTGCTCGGCATGCTCTATCTCAAAGAGAAGAAGCCGGCTCAGGCTGTCGAGGCCTTCACCCACGCGCTCAAGCTGAAGCCCGCCTATCCCGATGCCTTGAACGATCTGGCCAAGGTCTATCGGATTCAAGGAAAATTGGCTGAAGCGGAGCAGGCTCTCAGGCGGGCGATTGAGAGCGATCCGCGCCATGCCGATTCGTATCTCCACTTAGCCAAGCTGTACGAGCAACGTCGTGATGTTGCCGCGGCCACCCAGACCTATCAGGCTTTGTTGGCCGCCCATCCGAGCCACCGTGACGCCCTGTACAGTCTCGCATTGCTGTATGAGGCGCAGGGAGACAGTCGCGGGGCGCGAGAGACGGTGGGCCGACTGCTCAAGCTCGATCCCAAGCATGCCGATGCCTGGTACCTCGCGGGGCGGATGGCGGAAAAGAACAACGTGCTCGTCGAAGCTGCCGATTCGTACAAACAGGCCATCGCGGCGAAGCCGTCGTTAGTGGCCGCGCACTATAACCTTGCGTTTATTCATCGGAGCCAAGGCAGGCCCTTGGAGGCGGAGCGCGAATTTCTCGAGGCCTTGCGGTACCGCCCGGAGTATGCCGAAGCGCATATGAACCTGGGTGTGATCTACACCGGGCTGAATAGGCTTGAAGAGGCGGAGCGGTCCTACGAACGAGCCGTCTCGCTGAAGCCGGACTATGCTGAAGCGCACTACAACTTGGGTGTTTTCTATGAGTTGCATCGGAAAGACCTGCCGAAAGCACTGGCCCAATATCACAAGTACCTCAACCTCGGTGGGCGCGACGATCGTGTTGAGCGAATCGTCGGGTCCGGAGGCCGATGACGATAGTGTGAGCAGGATGAATAGGTGAGGAGTCTATCGACGAAATAGCTGACCGTTGTGGAGATGGCCCGAGTGCTTCGGAAGTCAGCGGAACCGAGGAGTTACTGCTTCTAGTTGGCTGTGTGAAAGCCAACTGGGCACGCAAGATTTTCGAAAGTCAGTACGTGTCGCACCATAGAAGAACCTTCCCGCAGGATGCTCAAAAAGGCCAGGCTTCTCACCCGCCCAACCCTGGCGGCTACTTCACCCTCCGCCCTGAGTCTGCCAAGACAGCCTCTTCGCCCAGGGACGCGCCTTCTCCCAAGCAAGGCCGCAGCGAGTGAAGACCCGAGGAGGTACAAACCGCACTTCGTGTGGGCCGTTCGCCCCTGAAATGGATCTTGGTGAACGGAAAATCCCCTCAGTGATTCCCCATCCGAGAGACCCTCATCTGCAGTTGAGGGTCTGAACGATGCGAGAACGACGCCTGGTGAAAGGTGCGACTTGGCGCACCAGGGTTGGGCGGGTGAGAAGAGCTACTTTTTCAGCATCCCGCTCACCAGTAGGGCCAAGGCCGGTAGAAGGGGCCCCAGTAAGGCCCCCAATAGGGACCTGGCCCCATACCCGTATAGGGGCGGAAACGGGGGGCCACGTCTTCCGATACGGCCCAAACCTGCACGCGCTTGATGTCGATGACGGGGTAGGTATAGTCCGTTTCATCCAATGGCAGCGTGATGGAGCCGGAGACCTCGCCGGTCACGGTAATTCTGGTTCCATGCGGGACGGTTGCTGGATCGAGGAATTCTCGGTAGGTGGCGATGAAGCGGCCTTGTGTTTGAGTCAAGTCGTATCCTGGACGCGTCGATTGATCAAGCGGCAATTGTAAGATCTCGATCCTCGTGCCGTCTTTCTGTCGTCGGGCTGTCAACACTTTTCCTCCGAAGACCACCGATTGGCCTTTAAAGGACTCTGGTGCTGCCTTGACTTGTAGGAAGGTGAGTGCCTTTGTCTGTGCGTCCGAGCCGTCCCCCGCCTCTTGCGTCGAGGCACAGCCTGTGAGCGTGATGAGCAAGGCCACTGCAGAGAGCAGCGTATGTGCCAGGAGCCTGTCCGACATTGCCACAGTATAACAAAGAGTAAGGAGTAAGTTCGCGGCACATTCGCTATAATGAGCGATCAGCGTTCCAAGAAAGGAGTCGATATGGTGAACAGACAGTCTACGCAATGGGCCTCGGCGGTCTGCGCCATTGTATGGAGTATTGCCATCCTATGGGTCTCACCAGCTGCTGCCGTGCCCCTCGATTTGAAAGGCAAATTCGAGATCTTAACGGATGAGGTGTCCACGCATACGCCCGGCAAGGTGAAGTTGATTGAGTTCGCCGACTTCTACTGCCCGCATTGTCACCAGTTCGATGAGACAGGATTGCCGCTGCTCGTAAAAGAGTTCGGGAAAAAGCTCGAAGCTACGATGGTGGGATTTCCGGTGATTCATGGAAAACTCCCGACCCCGTTCGATATGTACGAGCAGGCGAAGATGATGGGAAAAGGGAAAGAAATGAAAGCCGTCCTCTTTCGCACCATCCATACAGATAAGATCACGGGAGTGCTGGATCGCTCGCTGCGGGAAGTCTTGCTCAAGGAAGTTGGACTCGATCCGAAAGTTTTTGAAGAAGGAATGGCCAGCGGGAAACCAGCCAAGATATTCGAAGAGGGGCGCAAATGGGGCGAGCGCATCAAGGTGCAGTCTACCCCGACCGTGCTCATCGATGGGAATATAAAGGCGGAGAATATAGACCCGGAGAATCTCAAGTTGATTATCCAGAGCATTCTGGATGCCGATGGGAAGAA
>JBKJZK010000242.1:0-2553 GCA_046715215.1 Nitrospiraceae bacterium | reverse complement strand
AAAATCTTGGAGAGTTGCTCAGTCTGGACAACAAGATCGGCGCTAGACGTCATGGTTCACTCCCATGTCCTAGGGAAGCTGTAGGAAGGCTCTATCTTGGGATAGCTGTACGCAGGCGGTTTTTTACGTTTGAAAAACGTGCGCAGCCGTTCCGGATGCGTCGAACTGGAGACCGAGCCGGTCTTGGGATCCAAACGATAGCCTCCGCCGAACGGTTCCTGTGGCAGCATCGGAAGGGAGCCCACCGCCACGAGATCGGTGAGTGTTGCAGGGAGTGTCCCACGTTGCGTTCGGTAGGCTTCCACAGCGCTCTCCAGTATATGAAGGTCCCGTTCAATGATAACTTCTTTCATCCGATAGGCCAAGACTTCTCGCATCTCCGGATCGTGCGTGTCTGCTAAACGGGCTTCAAGAAACACCAATGCCGTGTCAGGATTCCCTGCCTCCGCAGCCATGCGCGTGGCAAGCCCTGGAAGATAGGCAGGGCCGTCCGGTAGACTGGCCGCCTTCATGATGTATTCCGCTCCCTTGGCCGGATCAACAAGCAGAAAGTAATAGTTGTACCCAAGAAGAAAGGGAATGTTCCAGACATCGGGATTCGCGTTGAATCCCTTTTTAAGCAGCAAATTGCTCAAGTCCGTGCGGTTGGCGAGATCGCCGAGAATGACCCCCCCGGCATAGTAGGCGTAGGCATACTGCGGATCGAGCGTGGTGATCACGTCCAACGCGTGATACATCCACTCATATTCGTCTTCGCTATTCCGTTTGTTCCCGATCACCTGAACCAGCCTGAGCCAGAGAAGATCAGCACCTAGGTGGTGATAGCCGAGCAAGGCCGGCTTCAGATATTCGCCCTTGGGAAGCTGCGCGAGGCTTTCGATCTGGACGATCGTCCGATCCTGCCGCAGATCGAGCTCCCCTTGCAGCCAGCCGAGGCAAACCAGCAAGAGGAGCCCCCCCATGCCGAGCAGAAGCTGGTTCACGAGCGCGGCGCTGCGATGATGTAAGGCTGTTGCGACTGCCATGAGAGACACACCGGCAGGATGAGTAAATGGGAAGGTCCCGGCAACCGAATGGCTGCCGGGACCCAGTGACCTTACCTACAGCGACCTAGAATACACCGTTCGTACAATCAGTAGCACCGTGATCGTTAGCCGATGCCCAGGTTGAAACGACTGCATCGCCATCCAAATTGCTCTGGGCGGTTGCCAAAAAGGCATTCTGAACCAACGCTCCCACTCCAGTAGGAATTGCAGCCGCACAAGACGCAGGCGCCAAGACTGGAATCACAGCGGCATTGTAGGAATCTGCAGTGTACCTGTAGTTCACGTTACCCGTTGCGACAAACCCCATATCTCTAAAGACTCCAGCAGTACCAGCCGCCACAATACACCATCCTCCAACTGGAACGGTGACCGCGGTGCCAGGCCAGGTAATAGGCACGGTTTTCGTAAGACCTACAGGTAGAACCACACCCTCCCCAGCAGCACCAATGTAACAGCCTCGCTCCGCCTGGAAGGAGATTTCAGAGGTGCGGATCGCCTGGAGGTTTGTCTTCGCCTCGGACTGGCGCGACTTCATCTGATACTGCAGGAAGTTCGGGATGGCGATGGCCGCCAAAATCCCGATGATCGCCACGACGATCATCAACTCGATCAGGGTAAATCCCTTTTGCCCCCTCAACTGCTTAAACATCGTACTGCCTCCTTGTTAATGATTGACTGACTCGCCCCTTCACACCCTTGCTTCTTTCTCATCGGAACCAGCTTCCGATTTCTGTTACCTATGCCCTCTAGCAGGTTCAATGCCAGGTATATGGCCAGACATTGAAAGACTGACTCACATGAAATATCAAATAGTTATGACTCTTATTCTGCTGGCCAACAGACCGTGTTCGGATGGCGTCCCTCCATCTTTTGCTGTGATCTGCCAATATTCGTCATTCACTGTACAGGACCTGGCACTTTCCATTGTCTCTCCACGGAGCAGAGAGATCCTGGGCCTTCGCCATCTGTACGAGAAAAGCAATCTGTGGAAACAGGTACTTAGATAGAGAAGGCTGAAGCGAATCAGTCTGTCAGATCCCGAAAAGCCGACTCAGTCAGCAGGCTGTAAAGCGAGATCAGTATTAACAGAGAGGATAATAAAGGGAGAAACTAAGATGACGGCTAGGGACGGACGGCTGCGTTACTGGGCCTGTATCTTCTCGGATACACGGCGTTTGGCCTGTTGGATACGTTCTTCCTGCGTCGGGTCGCCCATCCCCAGTTCACGGAATCGGTCCATCAACTTGTCATTGGACGGGTCGAGCTCCAGCGCATGGAGCCAGGACTCACGGGCGTCTGAGAGGTTTCGTTGTTTGGCGTAAATATCACCGAGGTGTTCATAGAGCACCGGGTCATCCCCGGCCAGCGCAACGGCGCGCTTCATCTCCGTCAAGGCCTCGGTGAACAAGCCGGATTTAAACAGGGCCCACGCGAGGCTATCGATATAGTACCCATTGCTCGGTTTGAGCGCGACAGCCTGCTTGGTCAAGGAGAGCGCTTGGTCAAT
>JBKJZK010000241.1:0-3050 GCA_046715215.1 Nitrospiraceae bacterium | reverse complement strand
AGGACAGGACTTCCGCTTCAGACATGCCACCTGCCAAATGTCCCAGCACCTCGCCGACAGTCAGTCGAGTGCCACGGACGCAGGCTTTGCCGAAGCGAATTGTCGGATCGATACTGATGCGGTCAAGAAATGCCATAGCGGTATGATAGCCAAGTCCTGCTCTCGCCGCAAGACGGGGATCGTTGCTTGACTTGGCACCTGAGACTCCCTGCTGTTGAAGCATGTTGCTGCAGGATGGAAGTTCGGAGAAATCCGAATCTGCTCTCAGCCCCTCAGGGGGCATCCTAAGCCGCGCGGCGCTTTGTTGCACGGCTGCTTGAGCGAGAGGTTGGGCCACGGAACTTGCCACGGGGTGCTTCGGCATGCAACTTCAACCCTAGTGCTCCTACGACTTTAAGGATGGTGTCGAAGTCGGGGCTCCGCTCACCGGAAAGCGCCTTGTACAGGCTTTCGCGAGATAGACCGGCATCCCGAGCAACCTGTGCCATACCCTTGGCGCGGGCAATATCGCCCAGCGCCTTGGCAATAAACGCGGCATCGCCATCGGCCTCCTCCAGGCACGCCTCCAGATACGCCGCCATTTCCTCCGGATTTCGAAGATGCTCGGCAACATCGTAACGAGTGGTCGTGGTTTTGCTCATCATGCGCTCCTACAGATTGCGTGCGAGGCGCAAGGCAGTTTTGATGTCGGTGACCTGTGAGCGTTTATCATCACCAGCCAACAGAACCACCACTTCGCGCCCGCGCTGTGTGTAATACACGCGGTAGCCTGGCCCGTAATCGATTCGCATTTCGGAGACGCCCTCGCCCACTGGCCTCACATCCCCAGGGTTTCCTGCCGCCAGACGCTCGACCCGGACCTGCACACGCGCCCTTGCGTGAATGTCACGTAGTCCGTCAAGCCACTGGGCGTACGTCTCAGTCTTGCGGATCTGGAACATGAATCACTGTATCCGTGTGGCTACAGCTTGTCAATAGGCGCGCAAGGGAAGAAACAAGTGGGACACTCTGAATCTCAGCGGTGCCTGAGCAATGTCCCGGCAGCGGTAAGACTGCACGGTAGCTACGGCTGGTTCTGTGCGGGAGCGGTGGGCGAGGTAAAGCCCATGAGCGAGTACTTACCCCCGCTCACTGAGTCTCTCTAACCCGCACTTGCCGCATCAGGTCCTTGGGCTGGCCCGGACTATTCATGAACAATCCTGGCTAGTCCTTTCAAAAATCGAGAAATACATTCAGCGAGAGAATGTGATTCATGCGATCGGTGCTGGGCGTGTGGACATATTGGTTGAGATACCCGATTTCTGTCAGGATGTGTGGATTGAGACGATATCCGAGACCGGCAAATCCACGGTTTTGATCAAATCCTTTCTTCGCTCCCCAGTCCGTCGAATTCAGATGAACGAACACCTCATCCCAGGTCACGAGACTTGCAGCCGGATGAAAAGAGAAGGGCCAGTTGAATTTGAATGATTGACGAAAACGCCCGCCGGTATCGTCTCCGTTATCTTGCCAACGCTGTTCAAGCCGTGTTCGGCTGGTAAAGGCGCCGAGTAGCGTCGGTCCTGACCACATATATTGCTCCCACATCCTGTTTTCCTGGATCTCGTCACCGACCACCGGGTAGCTCGTGACGTGCGCATACCCGATCCACATAGTGGAGTGGTCAGTGAGCGCATAGCCGATCCCGGGACGAATCAATAGTTGGTCCATTTCCTTTCCCGATTCTCGCGTCCGAGGTTGGGCCTCCATCCACCAGCGCCATCGTTTGAGGTCAGGATCGATGAACCCAAAATTTCCTCGTGCCGTCACGTTTCCCCATATCCGGAAATCTTCCACCACCTCAGCCCGGGCAGTCGGCAAAGCGAAAGGCATGAGGGAGCATGCGACAATCGCGAAGACGAGATAAAGCGCCAGGAGGAGTCTTCTAATCGGTCGCATGATCGAACAGTGAGAGGTAATCATCATATTCAGAGTGTCCTCATGAAATCGTGGGCTAGCATGAGCGAGTACCTGCACCCGCTCGCTGAGTCTCTCTAGCCCGCATTATTCATGAGCGCTTCTGCTGCAATCGTCGATCCGCTGCTACGACGAGCCTTCGGCCAGCGGGCTCGCCCTTCGGACACTCCACGTACGGTTGGGGACTGGCCCCCTTCTTCCTGGCGCCTGTCCCAGTCCTGGGAGCGGGGCAGGCACCTCCGCAGACGGCGGAGCCAGTCCCCTGGCCTCCGCGCGCTGGTCTCGGAACGCGGCTCAGCGATATTGCGACGAACCGTCATGAATAGTGCGGGCCAGGATGTCTTCGTACACTGTTTTGCGGTGCCGAATTCCTAGGATCCACACGTCATTCTCTTCGATCTTGTACACGACCCGATAGTCCCGAACACGAAGCTTCCAATAGCCTTTCAGGGTTTTGCGAAGGGGAGCCCCGTACCGGTGTGGGGCTTGAGTCAGTCGCGACTCGATTGCACCGGCTATTCTCCGATGGAGATTTTGTGGAATGCGAGGGATGTCTTCGTCGACAATGGCGGGATGGTACCGAAGCTTGAAGGGCACTTAGCGTCTCGATCGCTTGAGATGTACCCAAGTTTGCGAATGCGTCATGGCCTTGCTCCGGTCGAGCGTCTGCTCTCGATCTTTCGCCAAGTCGGTAAGCGCTCGGTCCTCTTCTGCTTCCAGCGCATCTTTGACGAGATCCCGCACTTTGAGCGACAGCGAGACACCATCTCGCTTAGCCCAGCGGCGGAGCCCTTCGTAGACCGGCTCTTCCAGGACGACGTTGACGCGAGGATTGGTTGTGGGCATGGTGTTCTCACCTCAGGTTTTACGTGCGAAAAGAAGTGTAACACATGTGATGAACCTCGACAAGGCAGGCGCGTGGGACGCGCAACTGAACGTGCGCTCCCTGGGGATCGTTGTTTGACTCGGCTACTGAGATTCCCTGCTGCTTTGAATCCTGTTGATGTCGAATGCACGCGCGGCCTGGTTTGCCTCCCTGCGCACAACCTTCTCACCCACTCAACCCCGGTCGCGTTGGAGCGCGACCTTTTCCC
>JBKJZK010000240.1:0-2605 GCA_046715215.1 Nitrospiraceae bacterium | reverse complement strand
GATCGGAGAAGAGCTGTATGCCGCCAGCGCCTATCTCTCTAAAGAACCGGTTCAGGTCGGCACGCTGCGCGGACAAGACATCGGCAAAGCCCTCATCCTCGGCGTGCTTGGTGTTGGAACCATACTGGCCACCCTTGGGGTGATGTTCGACGCGCAGTGGCCGAAGTTATTCCTAGATCTGTTCAGGGACGTGAAATGATCTTTTTCCGACGACAGGTTCCGCTCCTGATCACGCTCATCACCGGCATCGTGTTCGCGCGGCAATACAATGTGCAGCACCCCGCCTCGGAGCAGAAGCTGACCTCCGTCACCAAGTGGCTCCAGATCATCGGGGGGTTCGCGCTGGTGCTGGGCGTCAGCAGCCTGTTCCAGGTCCATGCCGTCAAGATTCGGCGCAAAGAAGCGGGCTGGGGCTATAGTTTCGTCCTCTATGTCAGCATGTTGGGCACAATTGCGGTCGGCCTGTGGTCGAACGGCAAGGAGGCCGTAGACGGCACCATGACGGCCTTCGGGTGGATCTATAACTTCATGATGGTCCCGCTGCAGGGGACGATGTTCGCCATCCTCGCGTTCTTCATCGCCTCGGCAGCCTATCGGTCGTTTCGCGCGCGGAGTCGCGAGGCGGCGGTGCTGCTCATTGCGGCGGTGATCGTCATGATGGGCCGCGTTCCACTCGGAGAATATCTGGTCCCGCTCAGCGGCGACCTGTCTCAATGGATCTTGAACGTGCTGAACGCGTCGGTGCGGCGTGCGATCCTGATCGGTGTCAGCCTCGGCACGGTGGCGCTCTCCATCAAGATCATCTTCGGCATGGAACGGTCGTATCTTGGGGGAGGTAAGGAGTGAATGGTAAGGGGTTAGGGGACATTAAAATCGATGGGGAGTGTTCTGTCGTTAACCCCTCACGCCTTACCCCTCACCCCTCACGGGTTGTAGTATGACCTTCGCTGAACGCATGCTGAAGATCGACCGGCGGATCATCTTCCTGGTGATCGGCATCTGTACGCTGTTGCCGCTGCTCTACCCGGTTGGTTTGCCGATCAAGATTTCGCCGGAGGTCCGCGGGGTGTACGACCACATCGAGTCGCTCCCTGAGGGATCCGTGTTCCTGCTCTCGCTGGACTTCGATCCGGCGTCGAAGCCTGAGCTGCATCCACAATCGATTTCGTTGCTGCGTCATGCGTTCAGGAAGAAACTCCGCGTGATCGCATTGACACTGTGGGTTACGGGCACCGGCATGGCCGACCAGGTCATCACCCAGGTCGCCCGCGAGATGGGAAAGGAAAATGGAAAGGATTATGTGTTCCTTGGATGGAGCCCCGGCGGGATCGCCGTCATCATCAACATGGGTCAGGACCTCTATGGCGCGTTCCCGGCTGACTACAACGGCAAACCCACGAAGGAGTTACCAGTACTGCAAGGAGTCGCTAACCTACGCGATGTGAACTATGCCGTCAGCTTGGGCGCCGGCAATCCAGGTGTAGAAGCCTGGTACGTCTTCGGTAAGGACAAATACAAGTTCGAACTCGGCGGTGGCTGCACCGGCGTGATGGCACCGGGGCTCTATCCGTTGTTGCGCAGCGGGCAGATCAACGGTTTGATCGGCGGTCTGCGCGGCGCGGCAGAATACGAAACCTTGATGGACCAGAAGGGGAGAGCGATTGCCGGCATGGATGCCCAATCGGCTACGCATCTCGCCATCATTGTGCTGGTCATTATGTGTAACCTGTTCTATTTCTCATCGCGTAAACAGGCCACGCAGCAGGGCCGGTCAGGGGCGTAGCGAACGATGCCGATTGAAACCATCATCGGGGCATGGGTGGCGACGGGGCTGACCCTCTTCATCTTCACGTTCCTGTACAAGGACAACCCGCTCTTCAAGCTGGCGGAAAATCTCTATGTCGGCGTGTCGGTCGGGTACACGATCGTCAAGACCTACGACACGGTGATGGTACAGCTCATCTGGAAGCCGATTGTCGAGAACGGGGAGTGGGCGCTGTTGATCCCGGTCGCCATCGGGACGCTCATGCTCACGCGCTACGTACCGAAGGCCGCCTGGATCTCGCGGTACGCGTTTGCCTTCATCGTGGGGGTGGGATCGGGACTCGCCATCCCACGGACCATCTCGTCCTTTATCTTGAAACAGATCGAGGATACGGTTCGCCCGCTGATGATGCTGGTACCGGGAGAAGGCGTCACCTTTACCTGGAGCCTCCTGAATCCCGCCAGCAGCCTGAACACCATCATCATCTTGGTCGGTGTCAGCTCGGTGCTCTTTTACTTCTTTTTCTCCGTCGAGCACACTGGGCCGGGCAAGGTCGTGGCTCGGACAGGAATCCTCTTCCTGATGATCGCGTTCGGCGCGGCCTTCGGCTATACCGTGATGGCCCGCATGTCGCTCTTGATCGGGCGATTAACCGACCTCATAGAGTTTACCAATCCCTCCTATGGCTGGCCGAGCCTCTGGCTCTTGGGTTTGACCATCCTCACCTTGGTGGTGATGGCCCGCCGGTCCAGCAGCAAACAGCCTAAAGAAGAGGAATAGGTTCTTCTGGTTTGTCTTGTTTGTTTGGTTTGTCTGGTTTTTGGTTGAACGAGACTAACC
>JBKJZK010000239.1:0-1211 GCA_046715215.1 Nitrospiraceae bacterium | reverse complement strand
CCCAAACCGCGCCACAATCTCCTGCGCCGTCCCCTCCGCCACAATCTTTCCCCGCTGGAGGAAGATGATCCGATCCGACATCTCTTCCATCTCATGCATATTATGCGACGTATAGAGCACGCTGAGTCCCGACGATCGCCGCTCCTCCTTGAGGAAGCTCCGAATCTTTTGTGCGATATCGGGATCCAGACTCGCGGTCGGTTCATCGAGAAACAGAATCTTCGGTTAGGTCAAGAACGCCTAGGCCAGCCCAAGACGAGTGCTTTGACCGGAAGAGAGCTTGTGCGTCACTTTATGACGAAACTCCTCCATCTCAAGCCGCTTCACGATGTCATCGACCCGCTCTCGGATTTGAGACAGACCGTACAGCCGCGCAATCACCCAGAGGTTCTCCTCGACCGTGAGCGCCTGAGGCAGTGAGACATAGGTTGAGGAAAAGTTTACTTGTTGTAGAATCTCTTCGCGGTTAGCCGCCAGATCGAGCCCGAACATCTGAATGGAGCCGGCGGTCGGTGTCACCACCCCGAGCAGCATCTGAATCGTGGTGGTTTTCCCCGCCCCATTCGGGCCCAGCAATCCAAGAATTTCTCCCGGTCTGATGTCGAAGGAAATATCGTTGACGGCGACGAACTCACCGAACCGTTTGACCAGATGTTGGACGTGCAGGACAGGTGTAGCCATGAATGATCAGCGACTTAGCAGAACGCGCGAGAGCACCAGGAACGAGAGTTAGCCCGCATTATTCATAAGCGCTTCTGCTGCAATTGCCGATCCGCTGCTACGACAGGACTTCGGCCGGCGGGCTCGCCCCTCGGACCCTCACCATACAGTGGGACTGGCGCCCTTCTATTTGGCGCCTGTACCCGTCTGAGGAGCAGCGGGACAGGCACCGCCGCAGAGGCGGAGCCAGTCCCCTGGCCTCCGCGCGCCGGTCTCACGACGCGCCTCAGCGATTTCGCCACGAACCGTCATGAATAATGCAGACCAAGACGACAACCCCTTTAGGTTTCCAGCCCATGCTCCGCACGAGACTGCGATCTTGGGAACTGCTTCATGATCAAGGCAGCCACTCCGACGACGTCGTCCATGCCGAACAGCGGAATGTGTAGATCCAGGGGCTTGTCCGATACCACCGCGAGCAGCCCTTCCGAGGAAACAGGAATTTCGCCGATCTGCTCACGGACGACGACAATCTTCGGATACCCTTCGTG
>JBKJZK010000238.1:0-1779 GCA_046715215.1 Nitrospiraceae bacterium | reverse complement strand
ATTGACTTCCGCATCATCAAGATCGGTTGCAATAGCGCTTCTGATACTGGTCTTTATACCTTCACGCTGCACGACACAAAGGGCAAGGCCAAAAAAGTGTCAGCCCGATATTCTTATGTTTACGAATACCTGAACGGTGATTGGCTGATCGAGCATCACCATTCTTCAGCACTGCCCGAATCGGTCAGGTGAAATGAGATCCGTCGTGTAGTGGAAAATCAAAAAGTCCTGACAAAGGACTGCAGCCGACTGCTTCCAGCAGCAGTTGAGCGCCGACGACAGAGGAATGGGGTCAGACATGAGTATTGACTTATCGAGGCGCCCGACTCGCTCTGCAACACCTGGCGCAGTCGTAGGGAATCAAGGCGTACGGCGAAGGTATTCCCGTCATGGCGGGGGAGTCGCCACAAGGTCATCCTCCTGAGTGATGATGGGCATGGCGTTTCCCTGTAGGCTAACGTGCCCCCGTATCTTCCATTCACCTCTCCTAATCCTTTAATATGGCCCTCAGACTTTCCATCGTATTGAGGCTTCTCTGAATGAGGGCGAAGACTAGTTTTTCCTGCCAAGCTTGCGGTCACCAGTCGCCACGATGGCTTGGTCGCTGCCCGGACTGCAGCGGCTGGAACACCATGAAAGAGGAACGGCAGGCGCCGACCGGCAAGGGGCGGCCTGCTGCGATGAAGACGGCGCAGCAGGCAAAGGCTACGCCGATTGCCGACATCGAAGTGGTCGGTGAGGATCGACGGCTGACGCAGATCGGCGAATTCGACCGGGTGCTGGGTGGCGGAGTCATTCCCGGCTCGGTGATCCTGATTGGCGGCGATCCGGGGATTGGGAAGACCACCTTGTTACTCCAGGCGCTCCCGCGCCTGTCTTCCAAGGAAGAACCGGTGCTGTATGTCTCCGGAGAGGAATCACCAAGGCAGATCAAGATGCGGGGGCAGCGGCTCGGCATCGATCATCCGAATCTATTAATCCTGGCAGAAACCTCCCTCGAACAAATCCTCAAAGCGGCGCAGGAGATCCAGCCGGCTGCGATAGTCGTCGATTCGATCCAAACGGTCTACACGGAACAGATCACGTCTGCGCCGGGCAGTATCAGTCAGGTGCAGGAAGTGGCAGGCCAATTGATGTGGTACGCGAAGCGCAGCAGCGTGCCGGTCTTCATCATTGGGCATGTCACCAAAGATGGAGCGATCGCCGGACCACGACTTTTGGAACATATCGTCGACACGGTGCTCTATTTTGAAGGAGACAAGGGCCACAGTTTTCGTATTCTCCGCGCGGTGAAGAATCGCTTTGGCTCGACCAACGAGATCGGTGTGTTTGAAATGAAAGATTCCGGTTTGGAGGAAGTGAGCAATCCCTCCGAGTTGTTTTTGGCGGAACGGTCCCAGCGCACGACGGGATCGGTGGTGGTATCCAGCCTTGAAGGATCGCGGCCAATTCTGGTCGAACTACAAGCATTGGTGTCCTCCACGAGTTATGCGATGCCGAAACGAATGGCGAACGGCGTGGAGCAGAATCGAGTCTCGCTGTTGCTTGCGGTCATGGAGAAGCGGCTGGGTATGCATCTGTCCGGCCAAGATGTCTATGTGAATGTCGTTGGGGGGATGCATATCGACGAGCCTGCTATCGATTTGGGCATCGTGGCGGCGGTCACATCGAGTTTGCGCGAGGTGCCGATTGAGCCTGGATTGTTGGTGTTGGGCGAGGTGGGGCTCGGCGGTGAAGTGCGCGCGATCAGTCAGGCCGAGATGCGAATTCGTGAAGCGG
>JBKJZK010000237.1:0-4085 GCA_046715215.1 Nitrospiraceae bacterium | reverse complement strand
GTTGCGCGGTTGACTGTGACATACTCGCGAAGAATATTGTCATGGCCGATGATGACCTTGGTCGGTTCCCCCTTATAGCCGAGGTGCTGAGGCGGTCCGCCGATCGACGCAAAAGGATGCAACTCATTTCGCTCACCAATCTCCGTCCATCCGTCGACCGTCACATGAGATAATAATTTGGTTCCCTTTCCGATCGTAACATGCTCACCGATCAGGCAAAACGGCCCGACCTCCACATCATCGGCAAGACTCGCCTTGGAGTGAACTATCGCTGTTGAATGAATCTGCACACATACCTCCAGTGATGAGTGATCAGTGATGGGTTAAGGTGACTGCTGCCCCGTCAAAACTCGTCACTCATCACGTTTCACGTCTTTTCCCTCGGTTACCATGGCCGTCACTTCGGCTTCACAGACGAGCTCCTCCTCGACAAAAGCCTTACCCTGCATCTTCCAAAACGGCACCCGTTTCTTGACAACGTCGATCTCAAACCGCAATCGATCACCGGGCACGACCGGTTTTCGAAACTTCGCGCTATCGATACCGGTCAGATACACCATCGGACGCGTCACGTGCCTCATCGACTTAAACGCCAGAATCGCGCCAACTTGAGCCATGGCTTCGAGAATTAACATCCCCGGCATGACCGGGCGTCCAGGAAAATGCCCTTGAAAAAAGGGTTCGTTGATCGTCACGTTCTTGATCCCTACGATCCGACGGTCGGGGTCCAACTCCTGCACGCGATCGACCAGGAGAAAGGGATACCGGTGAGGCAAGATGGACTGAATTTCGGCTTGTTCCATAATGGACATCGGCAGAACCTCCTCTGTCAGGATGCTGAAAAAGTCGCCCTTCTCACCCGCCCAACCCCGGGGCGCCTAGACGCCCCTCTCCCCAACCGGCGTTCTCGCGTCGCTCACAGGCTCAACGTATAGAGTTGAGCCTCTCGGATATCGGAATCAATGGAGGGACTTATCCGTTCGCCAAGACCCGTTGCAAGGGCGAACGGCCACACGAAGTGCGGTACGTACCTCCTCGCCTCTTCGATCGCTGCGGCCTTGCCCGCGGAACGGCGCGTCACGGTGCGCCGGGGTTGGGCGGGTGAGACCAGTGGCCTTTTTGAGCATCCTGATGCTCTGTTGACATTGACACCATTACGTAAACTTTTAGTATCGACACTTCAATATGATCCTTCCAAGCTCGCTCACTTTCCCTTGCGGGGGTGGTCTGGTTTGGCCCTGCTGCGCATGGTCAATGATCCTTCCAAGCTTGCTCGTCATCTCTCCAGGGATGGGGGCTGATTGAGCTTCTACTGCGCGCAGCTTTCTCACCCGCCCACCCACTGGCACGCCGAGACGTGCCATGTGCCCGTGCGAGGGCCTTCCGGTTTTCCCACTTTTCCCTAAGGGGAGCGGGCAGACTGTCCTTCACTGCGCGCATCGGACGAGCACAGTTTCATCGTGCGCGTTCTGCGAGCAAGAAGGATGGTCTGGCTGCTCCCCTCCTCGCTACTTATTCTGCCGATCGAACTCTTTCACCACCTGATCGGTCAAATCCAACGCGGGCTGATGATAGAGCACGATCTTCATCGTTGCCTCGATCCCCTTGTCGATGACCGCGACGAACCCGTTCTTTTCCCCCACAGCCTGCGCGGCCGCTTGCACTTTTTTCGAGTATTCCGCCACCATCTCACGCTGTTTCTGCTGAATCTCGCGATTGAAGTCGGCCAGGCGACGTTGATAGGCCTCCAACTTGACCTGAAACTGACCTTGCTTCTCTTGCTTCGCGCTGTCGGTCAACTTCCCGTCTTGAGTCGCCTGTTGCAATTCCTTGAGCTCTTGATCGTCGGCATTGATGATCTTTTGCCTGGTCGTGGAGTAGGCCTTGAGCTCTTCCAGGGCCCGCTTGCCGGCCTTCGACTGCTCAATCACCACTTGTTGGTTCATCACCGCAACCTTGAAGGTTTCATCCGACAACCCCGGCGACACCATCGCCAACCACAAGACCACTGCACTGATCAGACTAGTCACTCTCGGTCGTTCCATCGAATCCTCCTCTGCTCCCTACGAGTTCCACATCCTGGCCCGCATGATTCATGAGCGCTTCTGCTGCAATCGCGAGCTTTCTGGCGAGAGGCAAGCGGCGAAGACTTCCGATCGGAAACACGGCTCTTCCCTCTAGCCCCTAGCCCCGTACCTCTCGCCTGGCCTGTTGGCACGATTTCGCCACAAACCGTCATGAATCATGCGGGCTAAGGATATTCACGATTAAATTCATCAATGACCTGACCTGTAATATCGAGTCCTTCATCGCTATATAAGGTGGGGCCGCCTTTCCCCTTATCCATGACGACCTGTAATCCGAGCCGCTTCGACACTTTCCCCACGACGAGTCCCACCTTCTCACGGAACCCTTCGAGCACATCTTTTTGCTTTTCCTGAACCTCCCGGTTCATCTCGCCCGCTTTCTGCTGATACTCCGCCACCCGACGTCGAAACTGCTCTTCGCGCTCCCGTTTCGCCGTCGCGCTCAATACACTGGCCTGCCTCCCAAAATCCTCTTCCATGCGGCGGAGCTCTTTCTCGTCCATCTCGATCAGCACCTGGCGATTCTTGGAGAATGCGCCCAAGGAATCCTTGGCCTTCTTGCCGGTGTTCGTCTCGCTTAGGACACGGGCCGGATCGACGACTCCTATCTTCCCCTCGACTTTGGCCCCACCGGCAGCACAGCCGGAGACAGCGAGGAACGCCATCAACAAACCTCCTGTGCAGAACACCATCCGCAGAACGACACCAACCTGGATCACACCGCTACCTCTCATTCGTGGCCAACGACTTGCTCCATTAGAACAGAGAACCGATGGTAAACTCGAAGGCCCCTTTGGCTTCTCCTGGTTTGGGATCCAGATTAATCCCATACGCGGCGCGGAGGGGGCCAAAGGGTGAAATCCATCGCCCTTCAAATCCGACCGTTTTCCGCAACTTAAACGAGAGCGGTTCATTGTCGTCAAAGCCTTTCCCATAGTCAAAGAAGATCACCCCGTTCAATTTAGCATCAGCGGAAATCGTAAAGATAAAATCGTTATTGAAGATCAACTGTTTGGTCGCGCCGAGTAGGGAATTGCTGGAGGTCACCGGCCCCGCGCGCCCGAACTTGAACCCGCGCATCGTATTGATGCCGCCGACGAAATATCGTTCGGTCAATGGAATTGGGTTGTCCTCGATGCCGACTGCGGCGCCATAGCGCGCGCGGACCGCAATCCGTGTATCGAAAGGCAGCGGCGTATATTTAATGACATCAAGATAATATTTATAGAAGTTATTGCTCCCGCCCAGGTAGGGCGTCCCCAAGTCGAAGCCCACAGCGGTTCGCCAACCGGTGCGGGGATCCATATTGTAGTCTCTCGTGTCGCGAGACAGCGAGGTCCGGAATCCGGTCGTCGACTGATTCCCAAGTTGACGACACACAAGAGGAAATAGATCCGGGCAAATCCCTACCGCCGGATTTTTGAAATTCAACTCCTCCGCGAACAGGCTCACGCTCCCAAAAGCATACTCAGAGAGATATCGACCTAACGTCACGCTGGCACCGGATTTCGTCTCAAAGTAGGTGATGTAGTTCGTCGCCGTGCGGTAGATGTCCAGCTGCATTGAGGTCAAGGAATCGTTCACATAGGGGTTACGAAACGTGAGCAACCCTATTTGCCGCTGCTGGCCCAACTGACCGCGAATTCGTCCCATCCAGCCATTCCCACCAAGGTTCCCCTCCGTAATATCGGCGATCGCGACCAGCTGGTCCAACGTACTGAATCCACCGCCGATGCTGAACTGGCCGGTCGGCTTTTCTTTCACGCGAACATTGAGATCGACCTTATCCACAGCCACTTGCGCCGGAAGAATTTCCACCGTCTCGAAAAAATTTAAGTTATTAAGACGCTGAAAGCTCCGCTTCAACGCGGGCGTATCGATGACATCCTGTTCATCGACACGGATTTCACGACGAATGACATTGTCTTTGGTCTTCTCGTTTCCATTGATGTTGATCTGACGGATCCGCATCATCTCCCCTTCCTTGATGGTCAGGAT
>JBKJZK010000236.1:0-6119 GCA_046715215.1 Nitrospiraceae bacterium | reverse complement strand
TTGTATGATCCTGGCGCGAAGAAAGAATACCGCAATGAGTTCTGATTTTCGTATCGGCGGTTGTAGTAGAAATCTTCGTGAGTAATGCGGGTTAGGGCTCGCTCTCGCGCCGGTCTCACTCAAGACGCAGTCGCAGAGCGTATGGGCACGACCAAGAGCGCAATCTCCCGCCTCGAATCAGCGGGCAAGCACGCTCCATCGCTTGCAACACTCAAACGGTATGCGAGCGCTGTAGGGTGCGAGCTTCAAGTCAAGCTGGTGCGGACGAAGGTAGCGTGACGGATGACCCGGTGAGTCTCCTGTGCTCGCGCAACGCTGCTTGAGAAATCCCTCGTTGGACGCGCGAAGTGGGGAACTCATCCGGACCATCCCTGGGATAAAGTATACGAGCAAGCTTGGAAGTATTATCTTTAGTCACGCAAAACTCTCCTCGATTGCAAAACGGAGGTCGCTGGCCACCTCGTTGGGATCGACATTCAGCCGAATCTCGAGCCAGTAGTTCACCGTGAATATCCGGGCTTGGGCACCCAACTCTTCCAACAGGATCTGTGGCCGGGGGGATTTGAGTATGGTCCCCGGCTGCAAGTCGCTTCACGAGCGACGGAGATCGGCACAGCGGTGAGGAGCGCCTTGCATTCAGTCGTCGCTGTAAGATTCTTGAGAGAAGAACTGGCGCGCTTGCCGGCTGCTATGTCACACTATGCCATCGTTCTCATACGTGCGCATCATGATGCGAACCACATGGAGCCGGTGCTAAATGGCTGTCGAGGTGAAAGTTGGACCACCCGTCATCACGATTAATCATGGCCACATGTTTCTCATTTCCGAATTCGACGGATCCATCACCAACGCGTCGGATCAAGGGCTCTATTGCCGGGATACGCGCTATGTCAGCCGCTACCAACTGTATATCGACGGCAAACCTTGGACACTGTTGAATTCCGGCGCGAGCGCCTACTACACCTCCCGAACCTATCTCGTAAATCCCAGGGTCAGCACGGATCACGGACTGATTGCGCCGGGCCTCGTAGGACTGGTGGTCACCCGCGCTGTCTCGGACGCTCTCCACGAAGATCTCGATATTCGAAACTATAGCGCCCGCCCCCTTCGCTTCGCCCTCGAGATGCTCATCCGTTCTGATTTTGCCGATATCTTCGAGGTCAAGTCGAACAATCTGACGCGACGCGGGAATATTGAAACCGCGTGGAACAGCACAGCACAACAATTGACCAGCCGCTATCAGCATGAGGACTTCCGCCGTTCATTGACTCTGAGCCTTGCACGTTCGACGTCCACTGCCGGGCATGGGAACGGACGGATCAATTTCACCATTGATCTGGCGCCCCATAGCACCTGGCACTGCTGCTGCCACTATGACCTTGGGGAAGGCGACGCGCCGCCGCGAACCTTACAGCACTGCGCCACGGCATTTGACACCTCGGAGACAGCGCAGAGCCTCTCGCGGTGGAAAGAAGCGACGACTCACATGACCACGTCGAACGAAGACTGGTATCGATTGTACCGACAATCAGTGGAGGACATGGCGGCCTTGCGCCTACCGATCAACGATGGTGATCCCGACACGTTCGTTCCGGCGGCCGGTGTGCCGTGGTTCGTGAGTATCTTTGGTCGCGACAGTCTGATTGTGAGCCTGCAAAATATGGTGGTGTACCCTGGCTTTTCCCGCGGGACCTTACAGTGCTTGGCGGAATTACAGGCAACCGAGATCGACGATGACCGGGATGCCGAACCGGGTAAGATGCCGCATGAACTGCGGTCGGGCGAGCTGGCGCACTTCCGCCGCATCCCGCATGTGCCGTATTACGGCACGGCAGACGCGACGATCCTCTACATCGTGACATTACATGAAGCCTGGAAATGGCTGGGCGACGACAGCCTCTTCGAGCGTCTCACAGATGCGGTGAAGCGATGCATGCAGTGGATCGACCGGTATGGCGATCGTGACGGAGACGGCTTTCAAGAGTATCAGACACGCTCGTCACAAGGTTATGAAAACATGGGATGGAAGGACTCGGGCGACGCGGTGGTCTACCCTGACGGTTCTCCGGTGAGAGGACCGAAAGCACTGTGCGAACTGCAAGGGTATGTCTTTGATGCAAAGCAACGGATGGCGGAGGCGGCGGACCACTTTGGTGATGCCGCATGGGCCGGGCAATTACGCCGGGAGGCTGCGGACCTGCAAGCCAAGTTTGAAGAACACTTCTGGTGTGAAGACGTGGGATTCTATGCTTATGCTCTCGATGGAGACAAACAGCCGGTGAAGACGATTGCCTCAAATGCCGGCCATTTGCTCTGGAGCGGGATCGTGCGTCCTGATCGGGCGGAACGGGTCGTTCGAAGGCTGATGGAGCCGGACATGTGGAGCGGGTGGGGGATTCGGACCCTCTCCGATACCAATCCCGCGTACAACCCCTTTTCCTATCACAATGGTTCGGTGTGGCCGCACGACAATGGCATTATCGCAATGGGGTTCAAGCGATACGGGTTTGCAAAAGAGGCGGGCATGATTGCGCGCGATATCAGCGAAGCCGGCAGTTATTTTAGCTCCCATCGCTTGCCCGAACTCTATGCGGGGGTCAAGCGTGCTGACGGAACCTTTCCGGTCCAGTATCTGGGCGCGAACGTCCCACAGGCCTGGGCTGCCGGAAGTGTCTTTCATCTGCTCCGAGCGATACTGGGGCTCAACGCCAATGCTCAGAAAAAACAGCTCATCGTCAATCCTGTCCTGCCGAAGTGGTTGCCGGACATTACCCTTCATCAGCTCAGAGTCGGCAAGGCGCGGGTCGATCTCCGGTTCTGGCGGGAAGGCGACAGGACGCGGTACGACGTGTTGTCAGTGGATGGAGAGTTGACTGTCACACAAAACTGACCACGACCTGCCGTGCGGCACGCCAGCTTTCCCGTACCCAACAAGCGCTGCTGCTGTTCGACTCCTCCGTCACGCGGCCTCCTAGCTTTCCACTCCAGCCTGGCCCCTCCGCACGACACAGGCAGGCCGCTCATCCTTCCAGGCTTCCTCCCATAAGCGAAAGCCGCCGAGAAAGGCATGTGTGTTGTCGCCGAGACGGACGCGCTCCGGTAGGCGCTTCAGCTTCCTTGCATTGCCGCCGCCGAGCACCGCTCCTGGATATCCCAGCGAGATGACATCATAAGACCAATCGGCGGCGAGCTGTTGGAACCGCTGCCACCATGCCGGACGCGGTCATTCCCGGACCAGAAGGGACCTTGCGCGGCTCGCGTTTACCGGTGACAAGAATCTTCACGTTGGTTCCACCTACGTCGATGACCAGCACCTTGGTTGGACGGCGGGATCTCTTCCCCTTCATGAGCTTACCTCCCTCATCATGGCTATAAGTACACGGCCATCGACGATCCGCTCGCGTACGTCTTTTTACTTTTTAGGCCCGTCCCTGCCCGCCAGTAGTGTCGAGAGATCATGGCTGAGCAAGGCCCCGATATGGGTGATGGTCACGTCCGCCGGTGGAAACCGAGCCGATACATTCTGGTCCATGGCATAGTGTCCCTGGCGAGGAAACACGGTCGTGACGCGCGAGGCCCAGGTGGTTTTTACGGCCGAGAGAATACGCAGTTTGTCGTCAATCAAGACGTAGTGCTCAGCAGGATAGCGCTGCTCCACGTCGTCTAGCTCCTGGTCTTTGTGAATATAAATCAAAACGTTCCCGCCAACGGCTTCAAATAACCCGGATCGTTCGACTTTTCTTGGCTGGAAGACCACATCCCCATCGGACAGGATGACGACACGTCCCCACTGCTTGACGTGTTCAATCACCTCGAGCGAGTTCGGGTACAGCCGGTCGGCGAACGGATAATTGATCAGGAAATGAGAGACCGTCAACAGATGCGGATCACGGGGATACTCGGTGCGATACCGTTGAAGGGCCCCTAAATAATCCGCATACCCCAACTCGACCCGCAACTGCTCGAAGATCGTCCAGTATCGTCCTTGACGCTCGTGGCCGACTTCGTGCTCAAGATAACGCTGTAAGTCCTCCGTCACCCGATCGTTGTCCAACAGCGTGTTATCCACGTCGAAGAGAAAGACGATGCCAGAAGACGGCATAGGAAACTCTTCTCGACCAGTGACGCCCTGCGCCGTGAAATCGAATTTTCTTTCTATGGCATCCACGTGCGACGAAGTAGCGGTGCTAGCGCGTCCAATCAGGTCAACTCAATATCCCACGGTAAAGCGCCGGCGGATATGCTGCGCAGAACTTCGAAAGCTTGCACGTATGGGACAAGAGTAGGACGCCCCCGCAGGATGCTCAAAAAGGCCGTCCGGCAATGCCGCAGCGAGCGAAGAGGCGAGGCGTACGCGTCGGTACGTTGAACCTCTGAGCGATGCGAGAACGATGCTGGCGGACTTTTTCAGCATCCTGCTAAGCCTTCCCGCTGCGAAGCATACAGAAGACGTGCGAGCCTTCCAACGAAGTCAGAGCGTCTGGTGCGTGCCATCGCAGAACGGCGGAGTCTTGGTCTGCTTGCACTGGCACAAGGCGACTTGCTTCTTTTCATTTAATGAAAACTCGACCGGCTCGATCCCGGTTCCTGTGTGGGACCCGTCACAGAACGGTTGGTCCCTCGAGCGCCCACATTGACACCAGGAGTAGGTTCCCGGGTCTAACGAAAGCACTGCCGGCTGCTTGGCTGCAATGATTGGCTTCTCCATGAACGGCCCTCCTATTTTTAGATTACAAATGCAATGGCTTGATCGGCGCGAGGACGGCAACGGGATTGTTTTTCCACAACGACTCATCCGCATCCACGTACAGTTCCACTTCGTTGCCGTCAGGGTCACGCAGATAAAGGCTCTGGCTCACGGTGTGATCGCTCATACCTTCAATGACCACTCCGGCTTGTTCGAGTTCGCGCTTCGCCGCGCGTAACTCGTCCAGATTGTCTCCCACCTTAACCCCAATGTGATAGAGCCCGCGGCGCCGGCCGGCTGGTGGGGCTGGTACATCTCCGACCTGGATGAGCAAGACCTCATGGTGCGTGCGGCCCGACGTGAGCGCCGCCGCCGTACCGTTGAAAATGTGTCCCACCTCTTTGAACCCCAATAGATCTCGATAGAACGCCAGAGATCGTTTGAGATCCCTGACGTAGAACACGACATGACCGAGATAGTGCGCTTTCATTTGGACGCCAGCGTGAAAGGTGAAAGATTTCCAAGAATTAGGCTCATACTGGTCTCCTTTCAATTGTGACGTCAAGATGGTTCCGCTGAATACCTGAATACGTTGAGATGTGGTCTTCCGTGAGTTCTCTGCCTGAAAATCGGCGGAGACGCATACGCCTTCTCCTGTAGAATGGGCGCATGACGGATCGGCCACTCCACATCAAATCGTTTTCGAAAACAGAGGGGGTATCTATGTTCCAGCCGCTTGGCCTGTCCACGCTTCCATCCCACAGGCAGATGCTCCGCGCCTTCCTCGCCAGTGATCCCGGTGCGGAAGGCATGTTCTACGTGGCGGTGAAGACCACCGGTGTGTTCTGTCGTCCGACTTGCAGCGCGCGAAAACCGAGGCCGCACAATGTCGAATTCTTCCCCACAGCGAGCGAGGCGGTTCATGGTGGCTACCGACCATGCAAGCGATGCCACCCCATGGACGTTGTGAGACGTCCACCTGAACTGGTCGAACGCCTGCGTGAAGCCGTTGAGCACAATCCGACCGGGCGCGTGACCGATAAGGACTTGGCGGCCATGGACATCGAGCCCTCGACCGCCCGTCGGCAGTTCAAGCGGTACGTCGGCATGACGTTTCATGCCTATCATCGTGCTCGTCGAATGGGCCTTGCGCTGCATGACGTCCGTAACGGGCGCGGCCTCATCGATGTCCAGCTCGATCGCGGGTTTGAGTCAGGGAGCGCGTTCCGTGAGGCGTTCACCAAAGTGTTTGGTGTTCCACCCAGCAAAGCGAAGGAGAGTGAGTGTCTCCTCGCTCGCCAGATTGAGACTCCGCTCGGCCCCAAGTTTGCCCTCGCGAAAGCTAAAGGGCTTCACGTTCTCGACTTCGTCGATAGGCGAGGGCTGGAGAGCAAAATCATGACGCTTCGCCCGCGCCTGCCCTGTCCCGTTT
>JBKJZK010000235.1:0-2737 GCA_046715215.1 Nitrospiraceae bacterium | reverse complement strand
GCAATGCCCTTCACGAGAGCCGCCACGACCTGGTTCTTTCGTGCGACCATCCGTGCGAGATCGTACGTGACTGGACCTTGGACGAGTAGTCCCAGGTCCTCAGATTTTTTAACCTTGTCGCCGAGTTCGACGACCGCTAGGAGGGCTTTACTGGGAATGCAGCCCCAATTCAAACAGACACCGCCAAGCGCATGGGACTCGATGACAGTCACGCGGGCGCCAAGCTGGGCCGCCCGAATCGCGGCGACATAGCCACCAGGCCCAGCGCCGAGAATGGCGATATGTTTCTGGGAAGTCATTGAGTCATCGGCTCATTGCCGATTGATTCATGGCGAACACTCACCAATGATCCAATTACACAATCGTTCAATGTTTCTGTCCGGCAAGAAAGACTTCATACTGTGCGGCGGTCATCAACTTATCCACTTCGCTCGCACTCGACAGATCGATCACCACCATCCAGCCCTTGCCGTACGGATCGGAGTTCACCACTTCCGGGTGGTCCTTCAAGTCGGCATTCACTTTGGCAATGGCGCCGCTCACGGGCGTGTAGATCGTGGAGGTCGTCTTGGTTGACTCAACCTCACCGATCTGCTGCCCGGCCTTCACGACGGCGCCGGCCTTCGGCATATCGATGAAAACGATATCACCCAACGCATCTTGGGCGAAATGACTGATGCCGACAGTAGCCTGCATGCCGCTCACTCGCACCCATTCATGCTCTTGGTGGTAACGGAGGTCGTTAGGAATCATGCGCGCGCCCCTTTAGCAGGATGCTGAAAAATCCCGCCAGCTTTGTTCTCGCATCGCTCAGAGACTCAACGTACCACAAGCGTACGCCTGGCCTCATCGCTCGCTGCGGTCGCGCTGGACGGCATTTTTGAGCATCCTACGAGAGCGTTTTACTGTTGTCCTCACGTACTAGCCATCCAATTTCCAGCGTACCAACATAGTTTTTCCGCAGCCTGTTAGAGAAGGCCTAGATTGAGCTCAAGCGAAAAGCCCGGCGCTTGCTTGTAGCTACTCACCCTGAGCCTTAGCCTCAACCTGCAAAATTTTATCGCCGGATGGTAGTGGTCTGGCGCCTCTTTTGTCAAGGAATCGCCGGCCCGTTTATCAGCAGCAGATGTGGCCCGACTTGCCCAGCTTTCGTCGCGACGGTGGCTCTCACAGCCGTTACCAGAGACGATGGATCCGCCGCACTCAGGCCCATGCCCAGCCAGAGTTGCCGTTCATCCCCAGCCGTCGGCGCCAATCGTTGTCGCACGGTTTCCAACTTTACCCCCTGCTCATCCGATTGTTCGGGCATACCCGGCTCTGGCTGGACAACCTTGTGGAGCCCACGTTGCTTTGTCTCGAGCACGTCTTCTCCATACTCCGTCAAGGCATCCGCAGGCGAAAAGACTGCACGCTCGTGCACGACTACGGCGACCAAAATGCCCTGTCGCGTCTGTCGCAACTGCTGGGCTAATCGAGCTACAAACCCTAGATAGGTCCTCGTCTTCCACCCGGCCCAACGCCATGCGTCCGGTGAGACAGGTTGATCGTGGCTATCCAATGAAGGCCCAAAAAGCCCTTCAAACATCTGTCGCGACGTCGGGCTCCATTCCTCGGCAAATCCCTTGGCCCTCCTGGCCCCAACCACCAATCCATCGATGTCCGTCCGCAACAAATCCTGTACAATCTCACTGACGAAACGCTGATAATCAGGATGGAGCACATCGACATGACCGAGCGGCTGGAACAGCTGGTCTGTCTTGTTGGCCATGGCGACGCCCCACTCAGGATTCACCGTCATCCACCCGGGCTCATGCAGATTGAGCGACGCCAACACCGCCATCCCTTTCGCATGGGCTGCCGGCACGATCACCGCAAAAAAATCCTCGATGACTGGGACCTTTGACGTCTGAAAGTACACCCCCATGGGAGCTGACTGCATTGTTTCACGAGATGGAGATCCCGCCTCGACAATCAATGAGGTCACTCCAGCGTCAGCGAGTTGCGCAATCCATAGCCTGACATCAGAAATTGTAAGCCAGTCCGCGCCCTTCAGCCAGAGCGCAATCTGCCGCCGCTCCAGCAAGGACGATGGGCCGAGACTCCGGCGAAATGCGTCCAGCCGATTGAGGGCGTGAACCTCATAACTGTCGGCGAGCGGGGTGGTTCGTGGTGCTCCCCCGACCACGGCGCGATAGACAGACAGCGCAGCCGGGATGTCTCCGCGCTGCTCATACGAACGCGCGAGCCACCAACGAGCTTCACTCAGCCTGGGAGAATCGGGGTTGGAATCCACAAATCGTTGGAAGAGCGCACTCGCCAGTGGATAGCGCTCTTGCACAAAGGCACGATAGGCAGATTCAATGAGCCGCGTCTGAGCGTCCAGTGCCGGATCGACACCCGACACGACAGGCGGCATTGAAGGAGGGACCTGGTGCACCAGACTGGCGCACCCAGGAAGGACCACGAGCAACACACACGAAATCCATCTCACAACAAAGGTTGAGGGTCTGAACGATGCGAGAACGCTGCATGGGAAAAGGCGCGTCTCGGCGCGCCGGGGTCGGGCGGGTGGGAAGAGCGACTTTTTCAGCATCCTGCTAACCGACAGGCGTCCCTACCCGACGAGATCCATTTCGGAAAAGAAATATCCAATCTCGAACTTGGCGGTCTCCGGCGAATCGGATCCATGCACGGCGTTAAATTCGATGTTCGCCCCATGGGCCTTGCGAATCGTGCC
>JBKJZK010000234.1:0-2995 GCA_046715215.1 Nitrospiraceae bacterium | reverse complement strand
TCGGTGAGGTAGACGTTTTCCTTGGCGAGTTGGTCTCGCAGTCGATCGATCTGTTCGTACGCTTGGACATGATCGATCGCATAGGCGATCTGCATCGCCACTTGCGTTAAAAACTCGAGATCCCCTGGATCGGGAGCGCCTGACTCGATACTGCCAATATTGAGAATGCCGAGACACCTGTCTCTCACGAGAAGAGGCAGATTGATCATTCGTCCGAGGCCTTCTTGAACGTACCATTTGTCTTCAAGGAAGACTCGATCCCGTTTCAGGTCAGGACGGATGTGTACAGTCTTATGATCGTAGGTCCAACCCATACCGCTCCCAACACGTGGAACAATGGCATCGCGTTGTAGCACCACCTGTGCCAACGTTGTGGCGATGACATAAAACCTGAACCCGTCGGCCTCACGATCGTACTGCGTGACAGACGCCCGTGCCCACGGAATCACCTTGGTGATCTCAGCTGTAATCGCTTCCCATAGGCTGTGCATATCCCGCTGCGAATTGAGCACAACAGCAACAGCCAAGAGGGCTCGATAGTTTATCTCAATCCGGTCCATAGGCTTGTCAACACTGTCTGAAAGTGTAAATTGAATCACAGAGCCTGCGCTCATGTCTATAACGTCCGCGCAGAGATTGGTCTTCCTGGCCCGCGAACTGGGGCAGCGGCTGCAGCGGGATCCTTCGATGATCAGCCGGCTGGTCGCGGCGCATGCCTCCCACCGCGATCCGACCACCGAAGCGCGCATACGACAAGCCATCACCTCGCACCACTCCAAAATAAGTCAATACTCATGCCTGACCATCTTGGCCCCTGGCTCATTCGCCCTCATGAAGCACTCGCCGGATCTGGATAATCCAGCCGACAGTATGTTAGAAGGGAAATCATACAAGGGGGTGGATATCATGACGAAAGCGCAAGCTGCTGCGTTACGCGTGAAGTGGGCAGAGGGAGAGGATCGACCTTGTAAGCATCTGCACCTGGAATTGGAACACAGCAACGACGATTATTTGACGGACAACTATCACTGTACTGCCTGCGGTGAATTGGTTGCCGCTAACACCCGTAATCCCTTTCAAGTCATCTGACCCCGACCAATCCATCATCCCACGTCGTCAGGATCCGTGCCGGGACAAGCCGAGGATGCCCAGCTGGAGCTCGATGGCTTTGAGACCGCCACAATAGCTGATCGGCCGACCAAGCAAGCACAGATCGATATGGGGATGGTCCAGAGGGGGCCCTTGGATAGTTGCGAGGAGGACTGGGAGATCGAACGACGTCCCCTTGAACGTCATGAGCAGCTCAAGAGTTGCGGATTGGAGATTGCACCGTGCAGCGCATCGTCATCGCCGGATGAGATTTAGAATCTCGTGGCGTATGTGCAAATACTTGAGGTTGCGCGATTTGTTGCGGGGATTGTTGCGGCCTTCGTCTTCACTGTTGCCGTGAGAACACGCCGGACACATAGAGGTAAAGGATCACGAGCATCCGAGGTAGCAACAACATGGCGGCGACAAAGATCAGCATTCCGAGGCAGTTTCCCTAGTCCTCTGGAGACGACTTCCGGTGTCGCTCGGTGCTGTTTTGACCGAACCTTTTGGTGCATCATGCAAGGGTCTATTTGAGGTTATCGTTGCAACTATCACTGCGTGGTATTCTTAGGTTAACCACGTTACGGCATCGGTTTGTGGGGCGACTGCGGATTGAGCTGCGGGTGAGATTGAACTTCATCCGATGGTGGCGCTTTGATCTTCAACGCTTGTGTAAGCCATGGAATAGCCGTCCCCTGCATGACGACGGACGTGAGCGCAATAAAGAACACCATGTGGAAGATCGTGTCGGCCTGCTTGATCCCGGCCAACATGGGGAATGTGGCTAGGATAATCGGCACGGCCCCGCGGAGTCCCGCCCAGGCCACAAGAGTCTGTTCTCGATACGGCATCGGCGAAAAAGCCAGCGCCGTGTGGACGCTCATAGGGCGGGCGATGAAGATCAGGAAGAGGGAAATCAGCAGGCCCACCCAGGCGATTGGCACGAGCCTTGCCGGAAATACCTGTAACCCCAGCATCAAAAACATGGTGACTTGCATTAGCCAGGCCAGCCCATCGTGAAAACGCAAGATACTCTGCTGGTGAGTAAACGGCTTTCTCTGCATGACGAGCCCCGCCAGGTACACGGCCAGAAAGCCACTCCCGTTCAGGAACGTGGTCAGTCCGTAGGTCAGCAGTGCCAGCGCCAACGACAGTACCGGATAAATGCCTTCCAACTCCAAGTCGAGCCAATTGAAGGACCGTCTCATGATCTCTCCCATTGCAATGCCAAGCACTGCCCCCACGGCCATTTGCATCACAAAGAATAAGACAAGCTCTCCGAAGGAGGTCGAGGGTTGCGTCAACAGTCGTATCAGCGCTATCGTGAGCACGACCGCCATCGGATCGTTGCTGCCGGATTCAAATTCGAGCAATTGGATCAATCGCCGGGGGAACTTGGCGTTCCTCGCCCTTAGCACCATGAAGACGGCCGCGGCATCGGTGGACGACACAATCGCGCCGAGCAAGAGGCCCTCCAAGAATGAGAACCCCTGGACCCAGGAGACAAACACCCCGACCAGCAGCGCCGTGAGCAGAACCCCGATCGTCGAGAGAGACAGCCCCTGCCACAGGATGGGACGCACCTCCGCCCACTCCGTGTCCAATCCACCCGCAAACAGAATCAAGACGAGCGCAATGATACCCAGCGACTGCACCAGTGACGGATTGTCGAAAGTGATGCCGCCGAGACCGTCGGACCCCGCTAACATACCGATGGCGAGGAACAAGACCAGTGAGGGGATGCCAAACCGATTCGAGAGCTTGATCGTGAAAATGCTCAGAATGATGAGGGTAGAGAAAACGATGAAGATCACATCAATGGAAACGGGCATCGTATGTGTGTCTTTCGAGGTTGTTCGGTGCGAACCGATGTGCGGTCTATAGCATAGACGAACGGATCAGG
>JBKJZK010000233.1:0-3468 GCA_046715215.1 Nitrospiraceae bacterium | reverse complement strand
CCGAATTGTCCGGAGGACTATATTCATCGTATTGGACGGACAGCCCGGATGAAGATGACCGGGCGAGCCACCAGTTTCGTGACTTTCGAGGAACGTGATCAGCTGCGCGCGATCGAAACGTTGCTGGGGCATGCTGTGCCGTTGGCAAAAGGAAGTCCCTGCCCCAGTGATCGTCCGCATTCGAGGGGAGGGGCTGAACGTTCCAGAGGTGACCGTCAGCGGTGGGGGCGTCCAGCCGAGGACCGACGCCAGCATCAACCGAGTCCCCCATCAGACCGGAGAGGGTCTAGGTTTATTAGGACAGAGTCTAATGGTTAGGGAGATGTCAGCGACGCGTATCCACTGACAGGTAAACCTAGAAACAGCAGTTGAAGCTACATTCAAGTGCAAGTTACGGAGCTGGAAAGTTTTTCAACTGCCCAGTACTTCACCAGAACGGTGAATTTATCAATGGCGTCAAATGGTTCACATATATTGTGATTGTCAGTTTTCGACTACCGCGACTGCCGGTTTTAGGGTAAGGAGTTGTACGCGATCAGAGGGGTATCATTATGCCAAACACAAAGGCTGAGGGCGTGCACACGGTGAAGATATGGGTGAGAATTCCGGACGGCACGAAGATCAGGTTTCGCGAGGACGGACGCGAAGGGATCATCGACGGTCTGACGGAATTGGTAGTCGGCCCTGGCCGCAATCCAGATAGCCGGACGCAGTATCGCATCAACGTCGGAGATTCTGACCGGACGCTTGCAATTGAGGACGATTTACTGGTCCTGACTGATGAGGATGGCGTGGTGCTACTGGTGAAGCAGAAGGGCGAGTATCGCCGCGTAGTCACCCATCAGCTGCAAGCAGTGTTTGCCGCTGATCGCTTTGTGAACGCGGCGTAGGATGGGAATGCTGTGATGCGCGGGGCTCGCGATCACGTTATCCCTAATAGAGTGGCTCTTGTGGGCCCCACTGAAGCCCGGCCAAATCGGGATCCTCTCCCTCAGTGTTCAGAGGGCGAGCGGGCTTCTCAGTCTTGCGCTGTTCTCGACGGGCATCCTTCTCGCGCCGTTGAATTTGCTTTGCTTTCTCGCGGTCTCGTTTTGCGATGGTCGTTTTTCCTGCTCGTCCGATGTTGCCCTCCTTTGCCAGGCGACTCGTAATGAGTCACCAATCGCCTGCCGTATATGATCCTGTCCATCCTATGATTGCGACGATTCCGTCGCTCCGCGACGTCTCTTGCTGCTTGAGTCAGGAGCATGGCTGGTGGTCTTTGCTTCTCGTTCAGCCGTGCGGGAGCGAGTACCCTGGCCGAATCCACGGCTTGCCATGTTCGACACTTGCAGGCGAATGTCTTCCATTGAGGTCGTCAGACTGGTATCAAGAGGACTTGGAAGGCCGAGCACCTCCCATCGGATTTTTGGTTTCCGCGTCGCCCGTGCTCGGTTCTTTCTCGTCTTGTCGGCTCGCCACCCAGTGGATAGCTTCATAAGTGCTCCTTTATACATAGAACCTAGTATCTCCAACGTGGAAAAACGCTCGATGGAGATGAGGGGGTCGGACAGAAATGCCGAAATCATTGCGTCCAGCTTTCTGCCCAGAGAATATGATGGAACGTATGAGCCGCACGTCCTAAAGGAGCAATCGCGCTGAGATACTATGATGAGATGGGGCCGCGCGAGGAGTAGTGCTGGGCTCGTACGATGAAGCACCCTAACATGGGCCAGGGCGAGAGTCAAATAGAGCATATAGCTAATTACAGAAATCTCTATGGTGGACATGCCCCTTCCTAAAACAGAGATAGAACTCGTGTGGGATCAAAAAGACCTTATCGGCTGCGCTGGGCGTGATATATCGAGTGTGTGACCACACACAACCATGAACCGACAAGGTGAGATGCATGGCACGACACACGGTGTTCGGTTTCAAACTGGAACGGACCGAGGAGACCGTGACTGCCTATGGCGGGTTGGCCCTGTTGGCGGATCGGTATCTGCCCGGTCCGGGCAGATACCGCGGGTATGCGCCGTCGGTATCCGTGGATCGGCTGATTCTGATGCTTCAAGCCGGGCCAGTGCCTGGAGGACCTGCGCGAGTTGACCCGCGAAGCCGAGCTGATGCGGCTCCTGGACCGAGCGGTGTTTTCCGATCCCGATACGCTCGGCGATGGGCTCCGGCGGACGGGTGATCGGAGCACGCCAGCCTGATCGGCCTGGGGCAGGAACAGGATGTCCTGACGGCCAGGATCTTACGCCGCGATGGGTGCTATGCGGGGCGCGTGGTGTTGCGACTCGCATCGAGGCCGAGGCGCTCGCCTGTTGGCGCACCATCCGACAGCGGTACGGGACACTGGGTGGAGCGACCTCACGCGTCACGGCACACAGCGGGGGGGGGGCGGGCGGAAGTCCGGGAAGAGGTCTGTTTCCTCTCGCCGAGCCATGACCGAGAAGGGATGACCGGAGTGGGACACGCGAGGTCTCACAACCTCGTTATCGAGACGTACGAGGCACACCGCGTAACAATCAGGCCGCACGCGCCGCAATCGAGCGACGCGGAATTTCTAGCTCTGGATTTGGGCCCCTGGCCTGCTTTGACACAACCGTCTTCGAACAGTAGGCTGTTTGTTCTGTGCCGTGCCGTACGTGTGGGATGAATTGAATGTCAGGAAAGGAAGCCATCGAAAGTCAGTGGTCATACCCATCGCACAACCAAGGCTGATCGAGTCATTGGCAATGACCCGAGGATAGATTGGTACGTATATACAGCGTCCGTGTGATGAGTTGAGCCCGGACCACACGGAGAGCTTGATGACTCTACCGGTGCGCTCCGGGGGCGCACTTACTGTGGAGAGAGGAGATGAGGATGATGGAAATCGATATCTACGGGTCTTTCTTTTGTCGGTGGTGTCGCCGCTGGGCTTGAATGGATGTGGTCGTCAGGACCCTCCCCCAAAGGCGGTGAAGGAACTTCCGAGCTTCCTGATACATCGGTTGGTGGGATGGCCAGGAGCGCGATCGACAAGGCCAAGGGAGTTGAGACAACGTTGGGAGAGACAGGCAATCGGATAGCCGAGACCAGTAAGGAAGGGACGCCGTAAAGCCAGAGATTGGGAACTCTGGGACATGGTGGATGAGTTCTTCACTGCATGTTACGCTTCAATTGGTGCCATTGAGGAATTATATTTGTGAATAGAGTGTCCTGATGTACGGTAGAAACATGGTAGGGACGCTCTATGGGACAGACCTCACACCGATCCCCTGTCTTGAATAGGTTTCGCCAGCATCCTCGGGTCCGCATCTCTGCTCCGTTTGTCTGCGCTCTGTCTCATTGCCAGTCTCGTCGTTGGTTGAGGAGGCCTGGCATCGACTTGGGCGTGGTCTACGATCTTTCGATACGCGGCGCCCGAGTCAGCACGGAGGCTGAGATCAGGCCAGGGGATGAAGTCACGTTGAGCCTACGTCTTCCCAAGCAAATCAAGCC
>JBKJZK010000232.1:0-3736 GCA_046715215.1 Nitrospiraceae bacterium | reverse complement strand
GGAGGGAGGGTGTCTCTATGGCGATGTCTGCGGCTTTGTCGAATGAGGAGATTCAGGCTGCTTGGGTCAATTTGGCCGAGGAGGTCCGTACAGGGGTTCTGCTGACGCTCAGAAACGGGCGGCCGTTTGGGTCGCACGTGCCCTATGTCTTTGGTGAACACTGGCCGCGCGCCTACATTCATGTGAGCCGCTTGGCGTTGCACACCGAACATCTGTTGCACGACCCTCGCGCGGGGCTGTTTGTTTCGGAGCCGGATCGGCCAGGGAAGAACCCCTTGGCCCTACGACGGATGAATCTTCAGGGTGAGGCGGCGCTGTTGAATGTCAATGCGCCCAACTATGCTGAAGTGAAGGCACGGTATCTCGCTCGATTTCCACAATCGGCCATGATGTTTGGCTTTGCGGATTTCTCGCTCTGGGAACTGCGGCTACAGGACGCGCACTTGGTCCTGGGATTCGGGCAGGCTTATCTTGCCGAGGCCGCGACTCCTCTCGCCTGGATACATCAGAAGCCAAGTACGAAGAGCGACTAACTACACATTGGCGGAAGAGGTAGGAATTCGTCCCAAGAAAGATGACGTTGCCATGTTGGCCGTCATCTCTCTTGGGTACGACTCTCCGCAAACGCTCACGGCCAGCTAGCCGGAACCTAACGGTCCGCTATTCCGGGAGCGAGGATGAGATTGACAGGAAGCTTTTCCGCTAAGGTATAGGGACTCGGCTTATTTTCCTTCACCCACCGCTTCTCAGCCACAGATTCAAAAGGCGGAGCAAGCTCCCCTTGAAGAGACCAAAGATCGCAAGGTGTTTCGTCAATGGAGATCTCCCAATCGTACCCCCTGTCCTTTACGAAGGGAGCAATGACTTGATCAAGTGTCCTGACCCACCATTCTCTGAGGACCGGACCAGGTACCGTCCTAGCAATTTGGTCGATCTTGAACCGGACAAATTTGTTATGCGGCTCGCCACCCACAAAGCAGGAGTCCTTGGCTACCTCCTCAAAAATGAACACTACATAGAATTTAGGAAGCGGGATGCTCGCATACGCCTCCGTCACCCGCTTGGCCAGATCCTTTTTGTCTTCGGCAGTGAACGCTCCGACCGGATGATAGACTTTCCACAGTGGCATCTCTCATCCCTCCTTATTGATTGGGCATTACTTGTGTTGCGTTTGTATGGAAAATGGAGACCCATAATCTCCGCTATATCCGAACATTTCATGTCGATTCTTTAGAGGTTAATGATCCATCTGTGAATCCTCCTATTCTTGCCAGAACACCGGGTTGCTATTTGTCATGTCGTTTCCAACCTTTCCGACGATGCCGTGGTTGACTCTTTCTTGTGGCTGTCATGATGTGTCCACCGTTTGGATTCCCCTCCCAACTTATATGTGACTCAACTCATGCTAGATTTCCCCATGCCACTGCATCAGTAGCGGTCTGAACTGCTTCGGACGGTCCGGCCTGCTTTGCCGTGCTCAACGCGAGGGAATCTCTTAGTATCGGGGTAATGCTGCTGCCCCCATACGATGATCGCCTCCAATACCGGCTCTAGTCCCTTTCCCTTCTTTGTCAGGAGGTACTCGTAGCGTGCGGGGTTTCCCTGGTAAGTCCGTCGGGTCACAAGGCCGGCAGCCTCCAATTTTTTCAGTCTGTCCGCAAGAATGTTTGAGGCCATTCTTTCCGGAGAGGACATGAATTCCTGATAGCGTCTTTTGCCCAATACAAGATCTCGAATAACCAAAAGTGTCCACTTATCTCCCAGGATATCCAGGACATTGGTGATCGGGCAGGCTGATCGTTCAAACTTCATTCTGTCATTCCATTGTTGAAGGCCGTTTGTTACTACGCACGTGCTGCCTATGAAGGGAATGCTGAGATGCAGAAAATACTGTAACCCAGTCACTTGCATTGTGCAAGGCACAAAGTTACCATCAACTGCGAAGTCACCCTCGACGGGGAGTCCTTCACCAACTGGTGGGCCAGTGGCCACGGGAAAATTGCGATCCGGACGACGGTCGACGGCCATCACGTCCTGGCCCGATGCCGGTGAGGAGGAAAGACGCGATCTAAGATGGGCGACCTGAGCGGAGGTACCGCATGGGTGGAAAATGACTAGCTGATGGTCGGAATACTAAGAACTGGTGATGTGAGACAGATCCGGCGTCAGGTGTTACGGCTCGTTCTGAGCCGAGGAGCGATAGGTGAAATAGAGCGCGATGGCTCCTCCGACGGCGATGATCAGGGTAGCGACAAATTGAGTGGCAAAGCTCAGCGGTCCAATATAGCGGTCGTACAAGAGGGGCAGGAGAATAGGGGAGATCACGGCCAGGGCGAGGCCCAGCATGTGACGTTTCAGGTAGATCGGTTCGCCTGGTTTACGCTTCATGTCCGACGAGCCCTATCATGTGCACTTTCCACGCTCGCTCCGGTCTCTCTCCACAGGGCAGCCTTGTCGATCCTCGAATGCGCGCGTCGAACGAGCAGCGTCCAATTCCCTACACCTCTCTTTAGAGGAGCGGCCAAGGCTGCCCTTTACTGCGCGCAAGAAGGGCACCTGGCCGCTCCTTCCCCTCTCTATTTCACAAGGAACGGTTTTGAGTTTTCTCCCGAGGCGGTGGTGACGGTGAGGAGGACCAGGCCCTTCTTTCCACCCTTTGGCACAGTCGTTGTGATGCTGTCGTTGGTTTGTTGAAACTGAGCTGCGTGACCCGGGCCGAAGGAGACGCCTCGTAAACAGGCTGCCTCGCCGAAGTTAGTTCCGGTGATGATGACTCTGTCTCCGGCTTTTCCTTCGTCGGGGGTGAGCTTGTCCAGTGTTGGTGCCTCACCCGAACAGGATGGGGATTTTCCCGCAGTCTCTGCCGAGGTGAGTTTTGGAGCGGTCGCCTTGGGGGCGAGCCCGCTTGTGCGTGCCTTGGCCGGTTGTTTCGCTTTTTTCTCCTGCTTAACTGGGTCGGCGGCCCAGGTGCTGGACGGGCTGATCACTGCGAGGCTGAGTGCCAGCATTCCGATTGCGACCGTGATGCTGGGATCTGTTCTTGTTGGCATGACGAGCCTCCAATTTCCTTGTAGTGGACACAGATGTTTCATCAATCACGGGTCTTATAGCCGGTTGAATCAATCTTCGATCGTCGAGATATCGCCAAGGTCTTGTCCAAGCTCTTTTGCTTTGAGCACCCGCCGCATGATTTTTCCAGACCGGGTTTTGGGGAGTGAGGGCACGATGTCGATTTCGGACGGCACGGCGATTTTGCCCAACTCCTTCAACACTTGATCCTTGATCGACTGGATCAGTGCCCGGCTCTCCACTTCCCCCTGTTTCAAAATGATGAAGGCCTTGATGGACTCGCCGACGAGCTTGTGTGGTTTGCCGATCACCGCAGCTTCCGCCACGGCATGGTGGCTGACCAGCGCGCTTTCCACTTCGGCGGTGCCCAGCCTGTTGCCGGCTACTTTGATCACGTCATCGGCACGGCCCATGAACCACATGTAGCCGTCTTCATCTTTGTGGCAGATGTCGCCGGCGGTGTAGCAGTTCGGGATCGTGTTCCAATAGGTCTTGTAGCGTTCCGGATCTTTGTAGATGGTCCGCATCATCGAGGGCCAGGGCTTTTTGATGACGGCAAGGCCGCCGGCGTTGGCGGGGAGGCTGTTGCCTTCGCTGTCCACGACATCGGCTTCGATGCCGAGGAAGGGCCTGGTAGCGGAGCCTGGCTTCAAGGGGACTGTCGGCA
>JBKJZK010000231.1:0-4329 GCA_046715215.1 Nitrospiraceae bacterium | reverse complement strand
TTGTCGGAGTAGTCCGTCACATACCACCCGCTGCCTTTGAACATGATGGCGGGCGATGAAATAAGTCTCTGTACGCCCTTTCCGCATCGCGGGCAGGTGGTGAGGGGGTCCTCCTTCATACTTTGTTTGACCTCAAACCTATCCGTGCAGCTTTCACACTGGTATTCGTAGATTGGCACGATTCATTTCCTCCTGCCCGTACAATGCTAAAAAGGCCATCCTCGTCGTTCGTGAAGCGTGAAACGTCCGAATCCGGAAACGAACGACGCTTCACGATTCACGGGTGTCAGCATCCTGCTAGGTGAGCTGCTTGAGTGCCGCGTCGAGGCGATCCATTCCTCGGATGATCGTCTCCATACTGGTCGCGTACGACAGTCGAATATGCTGGGTGCTCCCAAACGGCTCACCGGGAACCACAGCGAGGTTGGATTCCTGCAACAGGTAGTTCGCGAGGTCGGTCGGAGTTGCAATTGTTCCGCTTGGGCTTTGCCGTCCGAGCAGTCCGCTCACATTGGGGAACGCATAGAATGCTCCGGTGGGCATTCGGCAGCGAACGCCGGGCATCGCATTCAGGCGCTCGACCATGACGCGCCGCCGCCGATCGAACTCTGTCACCATCTTTTCTATGAACGCACCACCTTCGCGCAAGGCCACGACAGCAGCCTTTTGTGAAATGGAACAGGGGTTGGACGTACTCTGGCTTTGAATGTTCGCCATGGCGGTCAATAGGTCTTTGGGGCCAGCCGCATAGCCGATTCGCCAGCCGGTCATCGCATAGGCTTTGTAGACACCGTTGATCACGACGGTATGGGCTGCGACCTCCGGTCCTAACGAGGCAATGCTGGTGTGTGTCGCCCCATCGTAGAGGATTTTTTCATAAATCTCGTCTGAAATCAGAAGGATATCCCGACGGAGAGCCAGCTCAGCAAGGCGTTCGAGCGTCGCACGATCGTAGGTCGCTCCCGTTGGATTGCCGGGGCTATTCACGATAATCGCCGTGGTGCGTGTGGTGATGAGCCGTTCCAATTCATGGGCGTCAATGGCGTACCCATCCTCTTCACGGGTCGGCAAGAAAATCGGTGTGGCGTCGTTCAGCAGGGTTTGGTCGGTATAGGAGACCCAATAGGGAACGGGAATGATGACTTCGTCGCCCGCTTCAAGGAGCGCTTCGGCGAGGTTGTAGAGCGAATGTTTGGCGCCACAGGAGACCAGCACTTGGGACTTCTCGTACCGGAGCCCTTGCTCCGCCTGCAGCTTGTCGATAATCGCTTGGCGCAGTTCATCGATGCCGGATGAGGGCGTGTATTTTGTAAACCCCGCACGAATTGCGGCTTCTGCGGCAGCTTTGACCGGTTCGGGTGTATCAAAGTCCGGTTCTCCCGACGAGAAATCGGCGACATCGATTCCGCGTGCTGCCATCGCCTTTGCGGTTGCGGCCATGGCCAAGGTGGGGGAAGGGACAATTCGCCCCGCTCGTGCAGCAAGCTTCAAGGTTTCAAACTCCTGATTCGTTCCTGCAGTTGGCGCGCAACCTCGGGGTGCAGAAATTCCGTGAGTGCTCCGCCATGGGTGGCCACATCTTTAATGATGGTTGACGATAAATAGGAATATTCTTCGCTGGGCATCAGGAACACGGTCTCAACCTGTTTGGCGATTTTGCGATTGATGAGGGCCATCTGAAATTCATGTTCGAAGTCCGAGATCGCCCGTAGGCCACGGATAATTGCATGGGCACCGTATCGCTGGACATAGTCCACGAGTAAGCCGTCGAAGTGGGTCACTTCGACCTGTTTCATCTCCTTCATCACGATCCGGATCATCTCCAGCCGTTCGGTCAGGGTGAAGAGTGGATGCTTGGATGGGTTGGGCGCGACGGCGACGACCACTTTATCAAACACGCGCAAGCTTCGGGTGATGATGTCGGTGTGTCCGTGGGTAATGGGATCGAAGGTTCCGGGATAGATGCCAATTTTCATGATGCGGTCGATTCTGAGGTGGACACACCGTACAGATAGAGTGCCGTATCGCCATACACGTATCGTCGCACAAGCGCGGCATGGTCGATCGATGCAGGCAATTCGGTGCGTGAGTCTAGTTCGATAATCACGGTGGCACTCTCCGACAACAGCCCAGGTCTCCAGGCATGGATCATGATTTCTAACTCATCCAGAGCGGCATAGGGCGGATCTGCAAACAGTACGTCGTAGGGGCCACCCCACCAGTCTTTCTGATCGAAGAAGGCGGCGGTCTGTCCTATGCGAACCTGCGCGCGGTCGAGCAGCTGACAGGTCAGTAGATTTTTCCGTAACAGCTGCGCGGCCTTGGGGTCTGACTCGACAAAGGTGACGTTGGAGGCTCCCCGGCTCAGCGCTTCGATCCCGACGGCTCCTGTACCTGCATACAAATCAAGAAAGCGACCTCCTGACACTTGAGTCCCGAGAATTGAAAAAAGGGCTTCGCGAACCTTGTCGGATGTCGGACGAAGTGCAGTCCCTTGTGGCCCACTTAAGCGGCGACCTCGGTGGGATCCGGCAATAACACGCATATTAATCGGGTCTATTCATACATGCCGTCGTGAAATTGGGCCATCAGGCCAGGCGACAGGCACGGGGCCTTCCCACTTGCCTCTCCCAGAAAGCTCGCGATTGCGGTAAACGTATTCATGAATAGTCCAGGTTAGGGGAGGGACATTTCAGGCGCCACAGACTCTAACATAGCGTTTTTGAAGGGGTCAATATGAGTGCGCGAAGCAAGATGGAGAGGGTGTGAAATGGAGATGGTGCGGGAGCGCGGAAGCTTGAAACGAGAGCAATGGAAGTATTTTGACGACCTTGGAGCCTGTAGCTATAATGCCGACTGATGATCTGGCGGCGTAAGGCACGAGAGACGGAGCATCAGTGCGGGAATGTCACCATCCGTGGCGATCACAATGGCCGACTCGTATACACACGAATCGCAATTGTTCTAGGGAGTCGCCACGGCCTGGGGCTTGCGGGCGGCCAAGCTTTTTCGCCGATTAGTTGAAATGGTGCGATCGATGATCGCGCCGCAGTTGATGCATTTCCAGGCGTAGAAAATTAAGAAGAAGTCGGAGAACCGCTCGAGCATCATGAGACCTTTACATTTCGGACATTCCATCGAATCCTCCCAGGGTTGCTGTGTGCTGCTGCAGGCGTTCCAAAGCAATTACTACACCAATTTGTTGCTGTACGTAATTTCAACAGTTTAGGGGTACGTATTTGTAGCAAGTGGCCACCGAGGGGGATTTCGCTAGTACAAAAACGTTCAGGGTGTCATTTTTTTGTGCAGGGAGGACGAATGGCCGGCAAGAAAGGAGGGCAAGGCATCGCGCAATGGCCTGAAACAGAACGGCCCCGCGAACGACTGCTGACTCAGGGCCCACAGGCGCTCACCAATGCCCAACTCCTGGCCATTCTCCTTCGAGTTGGTCGTCAGGGGTCTTCAGCTGTGCAAGTCGGGATGGATATCCTGGATCGACTCGGGGATGTGGCCGGGCTTGCACAATGCGGAATCGAGGAACTCTGTGCAGTCCCAGGTGTGGGGGAGGCCAAAGCGGCCCAACTGAAGGCGGCACTTGAATTGGGAAAGCGTGCCCTCGCTGGTCCGCTGACCAAAGGAACCAAAATCACATCCAGCCGTGACCTCTTCACCCATTACCATCCGACCTTGCGCGACCTGCGGCACGAAGTCTTCAAAGTCATTTTACTGGATGCCAAGCATGCCATCATGCGTGACGCGACAGTATCGGAAGGCAGCTTGACGCTCAGCATTGTCCATCCACGCGAAGTCTTCACACTCGCGGTAAAAGAATCCGCGGCGGCAGTGATCTTCCTGCACAACCATCCCAGTGGTGACCCTACGCCAAGCCAGGAAGATCGTGTCCTGACGGCGCGATTGGTGTCGGCAGGGGAGGTACTGGGCATTCGGGTCCTTGACCATCTCGTCATCGGCGATGGACGCTATGTCAGCTTTGCCGATCAAGGTTGGCTGACACAGCCTGGTGCCGACGCGTAAACGAAGGGGAGTCGCAGCGATGTAACCATTTCATCTCCGGAAGACAAGATGGTCTTTCGGTTATCAAGCAGGATGCTCAAAAAGGCTGTCCAGCAAGGCCGCAGCGAGAACGAAGCTGGCGGGCTTTTTCAGCATCCTGCTAGAGGAGGGCCCCATGAGCGAGCTACGCAAGGAGTCACTCAGAAATGTGGCCATGATCTCCAGTGCCGGTGCCGGGAAGACCTCGCTGACTGAGGCCATGCTCTTTGCCGCCGGCGCTGTTCCCCACCTCGGGTCGATCGCACAAGGCACGAC
>JBKJZK010000230.1:0-2296 GCA_046715215.1 Nitrospiraceae bacterium | reverse complement strand
CTGCTCCAAAGCATTCTTTTGCGAGCGGGCCAGGGCCAACTCGGACTTGGCCGAATCGACGTCGACCATCGCCTCTTCATACTTCTTTTGACTGACACAGCCGACCATTGCGACTGCGCCGATCATTACGACCGCCGCCATCCACCCTGACCTCATGCGAACCTCCCCTCCCACTGAGCGTTGTTTCTGCAACAGATGTCGACCACCCCCTCTTCACCCAACAGGTCTGTCGGTATGAGAGCATAATACGACACCTAATGTATACTGTTGGATGTATGCCATGCCTTTCACTTTGTCAATAGATTTACGGGTCCACCGCTCTCACGGATCATCGTGAGGGTCTGCGGCGAATCGTCTGCCTGCTTGACGGACTGTCTCCACTTTGTGAATATGCCCGAGACTCACCGTCTGAAAGCAACGTAACTCAGAAAGACAGCGCATGAGCGAATGGGGTCCTGGTCTCGCCACGATCTTGGGTATCGTGGAGGGACTGACAGAGTTTCTACCCGTCTCGTCGACCGGCCACTTAATTCTCGTGGGCCACGTCCTAGGGTTTGAAGGAGACCTCGCTGCCAGCGCCGAGATATCGATCCAACTTGGCGCCATCCTGGCCGTCATTGCCTATGAACGACACAAGCTCGCGTCCATGATCCGACAAGCCAGCCGTGAGCAGCAGGACGTCTCCGCCATGATTCAAGCACGTGGGACGACCCCATGGTCGAAAATCCTGATAGCCTCCTGGCCAACTCACCGGAATCTCTGGTTTCTCATCGGACTCGGGCTCGCCTTCTTGCCAGCCGCCGCGATCGGATTCCTTACCCATAACTGGATCAAAAGTCATCTCTTTACGCCTCAAGCCGTGGCTACCTCCTCCATCATCGGGGGCTTGATTATTCTCGCCGTCGAAGCACGTCGCAGTCAAGCACAGGTCCACCAGCTCGAGCAGGTGAGCCTGCTATCGGCGTTCTGGATCGGCGTGGCCCAGTGTGCGTCATTACTCCCCGGCATGTCCCGATCCGGCTCCACGATCATCGGAGGGCTCTTGGTAGGATTGGAGCGTAAAGTCGCGACGGAGTACTCTTTCTTTCTCGCCATTCCAACCCTCATCGTAGCGACCTGCTATCAAATGTGGAAATCACGGAACGCCTTCAGCCAAGGCGACTATCTGGCACTCGGGATCGGAATGCTCGTGTCGTTCGTCGTCGCCTGGATTGTGATTGCGGCCTTTCTCTCGTTTGTGAAGCGGCATACGCTCCGGCCGTTTGCCTACTACCGCATCCTCATGGGCATCGCCATCTTCTATATCTTTGGCTTTTAGCAGGATGCTGAAAAAGTCCGCCAGCGTCGTTCTCGCATCGTTCAGACCCTCAACGTACCCCGAGGGTACGCCTCGGCCCCTCACTCGCTGAGGCCTTGCTGGACAGCCTTTTTGAGCACCCTGCGGGAGTGTTCTCTCATTGTGCTACACGTGCAAACAATCGAAGCTCGGTGTATCAAAATAGTTCTTCTGCAGCCTGCTTGTGTAGTGTCCAGCGAGTAATTGGACAGGTGCTAGGGATTTCCATTATCCTGCACCATGCTTCTACCGATTCCCTCATTTCGTTTGAGCCCCATGGACCAGGAACAGATTCAACCCGGCTGTACTCCGCCGGACAACAGTAGGGCAAAGAAGAAGCTGTCCAGTTGATTTTTGGACACTTACACACGGAGGTTATCTCACGATGGCTCATTCCCCATCCCCATCCGATACCGTGCATGTCTTCGACACGTGGGTAAAGGGCACGAAGCGGCTGCTCCACTTCGACGTGATGACGACTGATGAGGCGACGGCGCTGACGCTCGCCAAGCAACATTTGGCCAGCCTTGGGGAAGGCGACGTACCGGTTACGGTGAAAGAATGTCAGTTCTGCCACACCGAACCGCTCGTGATGTTTTCCCCCGAGCAACAGCGCCAATTCCGCGAGCAGGGCGGGTTCATCATCACCCTCTCGACGTAGCGGGATGCTGAAAAAGTCCGCCAGCGTCGTTCTCGCATCGTTCAGACCCTCAACGTACCCCAGAGGGTACGCCTCGGCCCTTCACTCGCTGCGGCCTTGCTGGACGGCCTTTTTGAGCATCCCGTACGCGGTTTTTGGTTGTCCAAGACGTGGGGACCATCGGACTACTGTTCTGCCTAGTTTAGTTTTCCGCAGTCTACTGATGGTCTCTTTGGAAGCGGGCGGGACCTCGTGAGGCAGGAGGGGCACGTCTTTCTTCTCAAAGGCGAAATGGATGATCAAGAAGACAACTCCTACGC